>JALSHP010000250.1 GCA_026982175.1 Campylobacteraceae bacterium | reverse complement strand
TTGATGAATAAAGAATGTTTTCTATCTACTCGACAACTATTTACGCTAAAATATATCAACTACAAAAAAACTTGGGGGAGTGAAGCGTGGCATTTACTGAAGCAGATACCAGAGCTAAACTTATCGATCCTCAGATTAAATCTAGTCATTGGCTAGAATCTCACATCGTCCGTGAGTACTACTTCACAGATGGGCGTAAGCTCATTGGCGGGAAACGCGGGAAGCAGTATTATGTAGATTATCTGCTGACGTATGAAAATACCAATCTTGCCATCATCGAAGCCAAAGCTGAGAACAAAGACCCACTTGATGGACTGCAACAATCCATCAACTATGCTAAAAAACTTAAAATAGATTTTGTTTATGCAACCAATGGACATAAGATTTTTGAACACAACCTAATGACAGGTAAGGGTGACTGGGTAGAAAACTTTCCTGCACCTCAGACACTTTTTGAGAGAAAATTCCCTACTATCACGTCTATTACAGAGAAGATTATCAAACAGCCTTTTCATTTTGAAGGCAATATGAAGCCACGCTACTATCAGCAGATAGCCGTGGATAAAACCCTTGAAGCCATCGCCAAGGGCAAAGACAAAGTACTGCTCACACTTGCTACAGGTACTGGTAAAACATACATCGCCTTTCAGATAGTCTATAGGCTCTTTGAAGCCAAGTGGAGTAAAGCAGGAGCAGATAGGCGACCTAAGGTGCTTTTCTTAGCAGACAGAAATGTACTAGCCGACCAAGCCTTCAACACCTTTAATCCACTAGAAAAAGATATCGTCCGTGTCAATGGCAAGGAGATACGTAAACGCGGTGGCAAAGTCCCTACCAATTCCAATGTCTTTTTCGCTATTTATCAGTCCATCGCGGAGCGTAAGTCAGATGAGTTTGATGAAGAAAACGATGTGACTGCTTACTACAAGCAGTACCCAGCAGCATTTTTTGACCTCATAGTTATAGACGAATGTCACAGAGGCTCTGCTAACGATGAAAGCTCATGGCGAGACATCTTAGACCACTTCTCCTCTGCCGTACACTTAGGACTTACTGCTACACCCAAAAGAGATGACAATGGAGACACTTACAAATACTTCGGAGAGCCTGTCTATGAGTACAGCCTTAAAGAGGGTATAAACGATGGTTTTCTTACGCCTTACAAGGTAAAACGCATCAAAACAAACATTGATGAGTATAAGTTTAACCCTAATGACATCGTGCAAGGTGAGCTAGAAGAACAGATAGTTACACTGGACAAGTTTGAAAAACAAGTTATCATCCCTAAGCGTACAGAACTGGTTGCCAAGACCATACTCGAGCAGATAAACCCTATGGACAAAACCATCGTCTTTTGTGTGAACCAAAAACACGCCATAGACATGAAGATAGCCATAGACAAGTACAAAACCGTCAAAGACAACGACTACTGTGTACGTGTCACTTCTGATGAGGGAGAGATAGGGCGTGACTTTCTCGAAGCTTTTCAAAACAATGATAGAGACATCCCAACCATCTTAACCTCTTCTAAGATGCTCACTACTGGGGTAGATGCAAAAAATGTACGCAATGTCGTCCTCACGGCTCCTATTCGCTCTATGACCGAATTTAAACAGATTATCGGGCGTGGTACAAGAGTGTATGAGGGGAAGGACTTTTTTACCATCATCGACTTTGTGGGTGCGACGAATCTGTTTTATGATGATGCTTGGGATGGGCTACCTGAAGAACAGATAGCTGCTGAAACAGTTGAATCAGACAACAAAGGTGAAGACAAGGTCAAAGAGCCAAAGCCTCCTTATGGGGCTTCGACAAGCTCAGCCGACGATACGGTGCCTGAGCCCGTCAAAGGCAAGAGTAAAGTCACCATCGATATACGAGGACGCAAGCTTAAAGTTATAGATATCGAGACTACCTATGTAGGAGAAGACGGCATTCCTCTAAAAACCCATGAGTTTTTAGAGTTCTTAGTAGGCATACTCGACACGTTCTTCCACGATGAAGCACAGCTCAGAGAGCTATGGTCAGACCCTCTAAAGCGTGAAGAGCTACTAAGTAAACTACGAAGTATGCAGATAGATGAAGTCCAACTAGAAGAGCTTAAAGCTATCTTTGATGCAGAAGAGAGTGACATTTACGATGTATTGGCGCATCTGAGTTTCAACCTCGACATCAAGACACGAAGCGAGAGGGCGTTTGCTGTGCATTACCGAAAGTACATAGAGAAGTATCATAACGGTAAGGTTAAAGAGTTTTTGAATTTCATCCTGGAACGCTACGAAAAAGATGGTGTCAAAGAGATGGGAAGCGACAAGCTTTCATCGCTTATCAAACTGAGTGGCTTGGACAGAAATGAACTCAAAGAGGCATTTGAAGGTGCGGCGAATATCCGTGAGGGGTATTTTGGGTTGCAGAGGGAGATTTATAGGTGAGTAATACAAATGCTGATGATAAATTAATAGGATTTGAGTATCAATTTTATTATTTCTTTTTAACTTTATTAAAAATGGGTAAAGATGAGACCGTTGGGTTTGAGGTTAAAGAAGATGTGCACAAAGAAGTAGATGCTGAACTTACTTTATATCAGTTAAAACATACTATTCAAACTACGGCATCAAATGTACCTAAAAATTTAACTATATCTGATACAGATTTATGGAAAACATTATCTTTATGGATTGAAATTATCAAAAAACAAACAGATAGAGAAGATTTTATAAAAAATACAAAATTTGTTTTTGTATCTAATAAATCAGATAATGAAACTAATAGGTTTTTGTTAGAACATAAGAATTTTATTGTCACAAGTAATTTTGAAAAGCTGGAAGAATTTTTGAAAAATTATAAGAATGAGGCAAGTGAAACAAATAAAAGTTATCTTGAAACAATAGTTAATTTTGAAATAAAAGAGACTTTTTTTAAAAATGTAGTGTTTGAATTAAATTTAGACAATATTATAGAACAGATTAGGAGTGAATTGCAATATGGGAAAAGCATTAAAATTTCAAGAGTTGATAGTTTATTTTATGAATTAATAGGTTTGTTAAAAGAAAATTTTTTTGAAAAAGTTAAAAATAAAGAATCTTTTGGGTTTACTGGAGAAGAATTTTACTTAAAAACTGTTGCCTCTTTTAACAAGGCAATAAGTGAACGTTTACCGTTCCAGAATTTAGAATCATATTCCAAAGATATAAATGTAAAGGATATGGTATTTGCAAAGCAACTGTTAGATATAAGTTTTACTGATTATAAAATATATGAATCTGATTATAATAGATTATTGATAGAAACAAATTTGATAAAACTATATCAAAATGGGGAAATCACTAAAGATGATATAGATAGATTTGAAAGAAATACTATTGAATCATGGAAAGAATATAGTGAAGAGGTTTATTTGGAAGAATCAGATAGAAATATTGATTCGGCAAAAAAACTTTTTTTAAATATTATGAAAATAGACTTAGATTTGGCAGGACAAAAACTTGAATGGAAAGAAGCATCCAAAGGGCAATTTATAAGTATGTCCAATATTCCAAGAATTGGGTGGAAACATGATTGGCAAAGCGAGTATATAGATGAAGATTGAGAATTATAATAATGTTGGCATAGGCTTAGTGGCTTTATTATCGGTTGTAAGGTATTTTGAAGACCTTGATTATACTAAAGCTTTATTAATACAGCCACTTTTATTGCATAACCCTTTAGTAAACTATGTAAAAAAATCTAATGTAGTAATTAATGGAATTGAAGATTTAACACTATCTAAAGTTGAATATTTTTTAAATTATAACGATCGTTACTTTTCATTACTTCCTCTAAGCATTAATACAATTTTAATAGCAGACAAAATGAACTTTTTAAAATTAGAAGATAATAAAGTTGTTGTAAATCAATCAAATATAGAAACTTTCGATTTTAACGATAAATCATTAGGTATAAGAGCAAAAAATATAATTTCAGCTTCAGAAAGAATATCACAATTATTAAAAGAAGACAGTAGTGAATTATATTTTAAATTAAGGGTAGAAGTATGAAGTTTTATATAAATTCAATTCATTTATGGTTAGATAATGACAAACATAGAGAAATAAAATTCTTAAAAAACAAAGTAAATGTTATAACTGGTCAACAGTCAAAAGGAAAATCAACCATTATCGAAATAATTGATTTTTGTTTTTTTGCATCTTCATGTCCTATTGCAGAAGATTTTGAATACTTAAATAGAGTTAAATGGTTTGGAATTAATTTTACTATTAATAATAAAAATATAACAATAATAAGGCATTATGAGAACTTAAAAGATTATTTTTTCTCATCATCTGGAGAAATTCCATCCAAACCATTTCCCAATATAAAAGAAGAAAATATAAAAAATACAATTATGGTAGAATTTGGTATAAACGATAATGTCGTATTTCCTTTTGGTGGTAAGGAAATTAAGAAAGGCAGTAAGATTTCGCCAAGGTACTTTATGCTTTTTAACACTCAGCGTAGAAATACATTATCAAGTGATGAAGTTTTATTTGATAAGCAAACAATATCAAAACAGCAGGAAGCCTTAACTAGAATCTTTGATATAGCAATCGGTGCTACAACAATTGAAAATTTAATTAAGCAAGAACTATTGCTTAGTAAACAAAAAGAATTAATAAAACTTGAATCAAAAGAAGAAGGTATAGCTAAACAAATAGGATTATATGATGATGAAATAAAAGAAATTGTACAAATGTCAAAAAAACTAAACCTAGTAGATTTATCTCAAAATGATGATAATGCAATTGATACATTAAAAGAATATTTTATAGATACTGAAAATAAAAAAATTATTAATAATCAAATTGAAGTGCAATTTTTAGAAGAAAAAAAATTAGAAAAATCTATACAATTAACCAAATACAAGAAATATATTAAACAATACAATGAATATAAAAAGCTCTTAAAAAATGACTTAGATAGTTTGAAACCTATAGAATATATTACAGAAAATTATCAAGAAATTTTACAAACAGAAAACTTAAATAATTTTATGAAATCTTTGAATACTGAGTTTAATGAAATTAAAAATTTTGTTAACAAAAGAACTTTACCATCTATTAAGAATCTTGAAGATGAAATAGGAAAATTAACAGATGAAATAAATTTATTAATTAAAAAAATAGATAACATTAAGGATAATGATCTTAGTCAGCTTAAAAATGAACAATTGATGTTTCTGGGTGAAGTGAAAGTTAAGTTAAATTTATATAATGAGAATAATGAAGAACAAAGTTACACAACACAAATTAAGAAACTTCAGAATGAAATTAAGAAGCTTGAAAGAAGTATTGAAAAAATAGATAGATCAGATATTTTAGATACTTTAAGTGAATATATGCAAAATGTTTTTAAAAAAGTTGACTTCGAATTAAGTGGATATGGTGGATACAAACCTATTTATGACTATAAAAGTAAACTTATTCATTTGAAAAAAATAGATAAAAAAATAAGTTCAAAAGATATAATTAAAAATATTGGAAGTTCTTCAAATCATCTATTTTTGCATTTATCATTTTTTAGTGCAATACATAGATTATTTATAAAACAAAATGTAAATTTCGTACCGCAATTTTTGATACTTGACCAGCCAGATAGCCCATACTATGAGACATCAAACAAAAATAGTTTTGAGAGAAAAGTATTTTTTAAAGCATTAAAAGTGCTAGATAATCATATTGAATTATTTATTCAAACATTAAAACAAGATTTTCAAATAATTGTATTAGAGCATGTAAATTGGAGTGAAATACAAGAAGAAGATTTTAAACATTATCATCTTGTAGAAGAGTGGAGAGGTGAAAAGGATGGTTTGGTACCTAAAGATATGTTAGGTGGTGAGAATGAAACTAACTAACCTTCCTTTAACTACACCACCAGAAACCCAAAAAGTCCTAAAAAAAGCCATTTCCGCCAACCGTGCTTTGGCGAAGCTCAATGGTACGGCGAAGATCATACCCAATCAAAATATCCTTATAAATGCTCTTGTGCTTCAAGAGGCTAAGGATAGTTCCGAAATAGAGAACATCATCACTACGCATGACGAGCTGTTTCGTGCGGGGTTAGACATAGAGTCGGTGACGAATGAGACGAAAGAAGTACAACACTATAGAGAGGCTCTCCTAAGAGGGTATGAGATAGTAGAGAAGCAGGGCTTACTACTCAAAAGAGACATCATAGAGATGCAAGGCATACTCGAACAAAACGATGCAGGAGTCAGACAACAGAGTGGTACAGTGCTTCGCAACATGGCTACGGGGGAAGTGGTGTTTGAACCGCCACAGGAGTATGAGGTCATTCAGGAGTTACTGAGCAATCTGGAGCAGTATATCAACGAGCCAAATGACATAGACCCCCTGGTCAATATGGCGATCATCCATTATCAGTTTGAGAGTATCCACCCATTTTATGATGGCAACGGTAGAACAGGGAGGATTATCAATATCCTGTACCTTATCCTCAAAGGGTTGCTTGATGTGCCTATCTTGTACCTGAGTTCGTACATCATACAAAACAAGGCAGACTATTACCGACTGCTTCAAGAGGTACGGACGGATGATAAGATGGAGGAATGGATACTCTATATGTTAGATGGGGTGGAGCAGACATCATTAGCAACAACCAATCTCATTCAGGATATTCATGAGCTGATGCATGAGACGAAAGTGGAGATCAAAAGTGAACTACCTAAAATTTACAGCAAAGATTTGGTAGAGATACTTTTTATGCATCCCTACACTAAAATAGATTTTTTAGTAGAAGGCTTAGATATATATCGAGATACAGCGGGGAGATATTTGAATAAATTAAAGGCATTAGGTATTGTGGAAGAGGTTAAAATCAAAAACAGCAAGTTTTTTATCAATACTAAACTCTTTGAAAGATTACAAGAAGGTTTAATGATGTAATAAACTATGTTGTAAAAACAGTAAAAATACAACATTCCATTAAACCTATGTTGTAAAAATGCAAAAAATACAACATAGGTCACAAGCTATGTTGTAAAAATGTTAAAAATTCGACATATATTCAAATTGACATGTAAAGAAAATGCAAAAAACTTTACACGTTATTTCTATATGTAAAGAAAATGGAAAAAAGTTAACATATCATTTGACTTAGGGGTAAAAAAGTCAATAATTTACCCATAGGTTTGACTCTTTGTGTAAAAAACAGTAAAAATTACCCATAGAAAAATAAAAAGGCAAACATTGGAAAGCAAAATCAACAGAATAACCGACATCTTACGCCGTGACGATGGTATAAGCGGTGCGATGATGTACACAGAGCAAATCTCATGGATACTATTCCTCAAGTTCATCAATGACCTAGAGATAAACAAGGCAGAAGAAGCTGAGCTTGATGGTAAGTCGTACAGCTACATCATAGATGAGAAGTATCGTTGGGATGTTTGGGCTTGTCCGAAAGTCAAAGATGGGAAAGACAAGGGTAAGCTTGACCTGATGAATGCTCTGAGTGGGGATGACTTACTGGACTTTGTGAATGGGGAGTTGTTTCCGTATCTCAAAGGGTTTAAGTCTATTACCGCAGATGTGAAGTCGGTGAAGTATAAGATAGGGGCTATCTTTGAGTTCATCGACAACCGTATAGCCAATGGGCATACGCTTAGAGAAGTGCTAGACATCATCGATGCGATGGACTTTCACTCTCAGTCTGACTTGTTTCAGCTCTCACTCATCTACGAAAAACTGCTCAAAGACATGGGGAGTGATGGGGGTAACTCTGGGGAGTTTTATACCCCTAGACCACTCATCAAGACCATCGTCGATGTGGTGAACCCTAGCATAGGAGAAAGCATCTATGACCCTGCTGTGGGGTCGTGTGGGTTTCTCATAGAGGCGTATAACCATATACGCTACACTGACATAGAAGCCAACAAACAAAGAGAACTTTCTACCTCTGAATTGAAGTTCCTAAACGAAGAGACTTTTTCTGGTAACGAAAAGACACCGCTGAGTTATGTGATGGGTGTGATGAATATGATACTGCATGGTGTAGAGTCTCCAAACATCGCTAAGACCAATACTCTCACCAAAGACATACGAGGGCTAGAGGAGAAAGACCGTTATGACTGCATACTTGCCAATCCGCCTTTTGGAGGGAAAGAGAAAGAGCAGATACAGCAAAACTTCCCTATAAAGTCTAACGCTACAGAGCTTCTGTTTCTCCAACACATGATGAATCACCTCAAGTTAGAGGGTAGGTGTGGTGTGGTCATCCCTGAGGGTGTGTTGTTTCAGACGAACAAAGCATTTCAAGCCGTGAAAAAAGAGCTGTTGGAACGTTTCAATGTGCATACTATTCTCAGTCTGCCTGCGGGGACATTTCTCCCGTACTCCGGGGTCAAGACCAATGTGGTGTTTTTTGACCGCAAGGGGAGTACCTCTGAGATCTACTACTACGAAGTTAACCCTGAGAAGAAGTTGACCAAAAACAGACCTATTCAAAATGAGCATTTTGCAGAGTTCTTGGAGTCTTGGAAAGAGCGAAAGCTTACCGACAACTCGTGGATAGTCCATGTCAATGACATAGTAGACTACGACATCTCTGCAAAGAACCCGAACTCTGTGGAGGTAGTGGAGCATAAAGCACCGCTAGCATTAGTGGAAAGCATCAAAGTAAACCATGCCCAGATAGATGTGCTGATGGACGAGATAGAAGCTGTGTTACGAGAGAAAAAGATAGATGAGTGAGTTGTATGAACTTCCTGAGGGGTGGGAGTGGAAGAAGTTAGTAGAAACTGCGACTATCGCGAATAAAACAGTGACTATTACGGATAAAAAAGATTATCATTGCATTGGTCTTGAACATATAGAATCTAATACAGGGAAATTAATTGATTTTACTTTATCTAATGGAGAAGAGATAAAAAGTAATAAAGTTATTTTTGAAAAGGGTATGGTCTTATATGGTAAATTACGACCATATCTTAATAAAGTATGGACAGCAGAATTCGATGGTATCGCTACTACTGAAATTTTACCATTTATGCCGATAGAGAATGTATTAAATTCAGACTTTTTATCTCATTATCTTAGAACAAATTATTTTATAAACAATGCCATGAAAAATATTAGTGGTGCAAGAATGCCAAGAATTACCACTAAGTATTTAAAAAATGAAGTGAAAATCCCCCTCCCACCTCTCCAGGAGCAAAAACGCATCGTAGCCAAGCTTGATGCACTCTTTGAGAAGATAGACCAAGCCATCACCCTACATCAACAGAACATCGATGAAGCGGATGCTTTTATGGGGAGTGTTTTGAATGAGGTGTTTGGGGAGTTGGATAAAATTAAATTGGTTCCATTAAAAGATATTACCTCAAAAATTGGAAGTGGTTCAACTCCTAGAGGTGGACAAAAATCGTACAAAACAGAAGGTATAAGCCTTATAAGAAGTATGAATGTTCATGATGCAGGTTTTAGAACAAAAGGTTTGGCTTTTATAGATAATGAACAAGCAAAAAAGCTTAATAATGTCACTGTAGAAGAAAATGATGTTCTGTTAAATATTACAGGAGCATCTGTTGCTCGTTGTTGTATCGTAGATAAAGTTTACTTACCTGCAAGAGTAAATCAGCACGTTTCTATAATTCGGCTAAAAGAAGATATGCTTCCTAAGTTCTTGCATTATTATTTGATTAGCCCATCAGTAAAGGCTGATTTATTATTTAGCTCATCAGGTGGAGCTACACGTGAAGCAATAACAAAAAGTATGCTCGAAAGCTTTGAAGTGCCTTTTATCCCCCTAAAAACCCAACAAAAAACAGTCACCTACCTAGACAAACTCTCTGACAAAACAGAACAGGTCAAAGCCCTACAAACACAGAAGATGCAGAGCCTGAAAGATTTGAAAGCTTCTATTTTAGATAGGGCTTTTAGAGGGGAAATGTGATGGATTATAGGAGGAGAGATTATGAAATGTAATGAATTATTTGTTGGTAGAGAAAAAGAACTGGAATACCTCTTAGAAGGTTTTGAAAATGTAAAAAATGGTAATCCTACCATTAGCGTTCTCATGGGAGAGACGGGATTGGGTAAGACACGTTTAATTCAACAGTTTTACCAGAGTATTGCAACTGAGATGAATGAAAGTGCTTCCAGTAAATATTGGCCCGATATGCTACAAGCAGGTAAATCATTATCTTTAAATCCTGAATTTTATAATACACGAAATATGCAAAATAATATGCCTTGGTTTTGGTGGGCGATGAGAGGAATACAGCCTAGTCAAAGAAATGCTAGCGAGGAAACTTCTTGTGTGCTTATAAAGTCCTTACACCACCTTACACCACATGTAAAGCTGATGCAAGAGAAGTCTAATGAGCATGAAGAAGAGTGGTCCTTTGCAGAAAATAGTATTAAGGTAATCGCAGCTTTAGTTGACTTGTTTACTACAGGTGGAGTTATTACAACCGGAGTAGGAATTTATGGCACGATACAAGATTCCAAAGCAGTAGTGGATACTGCTAAAAGTATTAATAATAAATCTAGTTTTAATCATATATCTGAATATAAGGATAATGAACAAAAAGAGTTTACTGAAATTGTTCAGGATTTTTTTGAAAAGATAATACTGAATGATTTAAATGTTCCGTTGATTTTGGTTGTCGATGATGCACAATGGATTGATAGTGATAGTGTTATGTTTTTAGAGAAACTATATAGAGTTGCTTTAGAAAATAATTTACCTCTTTATATCATCGCAACACATTGGTCTGCTGAATGGTATAGTAATAAAAATAAAGAGAGTACATTTTCAAATTTATGTCATAAAAATAAAATTGATCCATATATAATCAAACCAATAACTGACCATAGTGATGTAAATAAAATTTTAAATGCTTGTTTACCAGGTCTTACTAACTTACAAAAAGAAAAAATTATTCATAAGACTTCTGGAAATTTCGGCTATTTGTATGATTTGATTTTTTATTTTTGTGCTGATGAGAATAAAGATTTATTTGTTGAAGACAATAATACAAAACAGTTAAATAAATATGGTGAAGAAGAGTTAGAAAATATTATTACAGAGTTAGATCATGTAGCACTTATTCAGAAAAGATTTAATCACTATGATGAACCTATTCGTAAAATTCTTATGTGGAGTAGTTTTCAAGGAGAAGAATTTTTTGAACTTTTAACGAAAGAAGTTGGGAATAGAATTGATAATTTTATAGATGTCCCAGAAGAAATAAGTAAAGCAAAAATACAATATAACGCTATTGAAAGTACTTTGGAAAATATAAGTGCATTCCCTAATCGTGCATTATTTGAAGTTGCATTCAAAAAATTAAAGTCAAGAAAATTTGATATATTTACAGATCATTTCCTTACTATAATGAATGATTGGTTTGATCATAAAAAGTATGAACAATATCCTGTCAGTGTAGAAACTTTTTTGTTGCTATTTAAATCTCTTACAGAAAAAGAAGATGATAAGTACTCTTTAATTTTAGTTGAGTTGCTTCTGAACTACATGAATACAAGACAGTTTGCAAAACTTGATTTATTAACGATGGAGCTTGTAAACCTTGACACCACGAGTTATCTAAATAAAAAGATATTAAAAGCTACAGCAGAGACACTTGAATGGAACTCTTATTTTGAAAGCACAATAGCTTTGTCTGACTTACTTATATCTCAAATAGATACCAAATCTACAGATATAGAAGAATTACATAATATATCTCAATATTTGTATATAAAAGCTTCAGCACAGTTTCATAGAGGTGTCGGAAATGATTTAGAAGATGTACAATTTAATGTTACAAAGGCTATTAATTTGATTAAAGATTTTGTTTTTGATGCGGCAATAGATTTAGAATTATATTATTATATAGATCTTTCAGACTATTATGATTTATTGGGAACTATTTATTTGAATGTTCATTGTGAAGCTTCAATAGTTAATTATGAAAAGTCTATATCACTTTTACAAAACAACATTAATAGAAGTGAAGAACGATATCGAGTAACTCTTGATATACAATTAGCTAATAGATTTGGGAATGTTGGGTTAGCCTATGAGAAGCAAGAGAATTATAATGAAGCATTAACCTTTTATAAAATGCAAACTTCTATTTTTAATAATCTGAATCTTGATTTATTAAATGTTGGAGATTTGTATATATTGCAGAATTTTATGGCTAATGCAGAGTTAAATATAGGGGTTATATTTTTAAAAGCAACAACTATGGATAAAGATAAATATTTGGCATATTTGAATTTTACTTCATGTATCGATAGGCTTAATGCGTTAAAAGATGAATTAGGAAACATGTTTGCACAAACAATGACATTAAATCTTATGAAAGCATATACATATCGAGGTCAATATTTATTGTTAGAAGGAGATTATAGTGAGGCAAAAGAGAATATTGAGATAGCCATTAAAGTCGGAGAAAATATTTCTAATTTTTCTATGTTTGTTATCAATGAGATATTAGCAAATGCATATTTTTTAATGATAGAAGTAAGATTATCACTAGGTGAGGATACATCGTTATTAATTGAATTAGATAAGGGTTTAGATCTATTAAATAAAATGAAAAGTGATTCTTTTGGGATGTTTAACCCACGTTTACATTACTTAATAAATAGTTTTTTTAAGATTAAGACTAGGATGGAGTCTATCAAAATTGAAAATGAACACAGCTCCAATAGTGAAAAAATAATCCAAGAACTCATAGTACTAAAAAATAAATTTCCAAGCTATGATATAGTATTTGTAGATACTTTTCTCGGTAAGGCAAATGTAGATTCTGCAGCACATTGTAATACAATGATTACGAAAGAAATTGAGACTCAAAATACTATAGAACCTATTTTATATGATTCACTTATCACGGATGTTGATAAATATGCGGATAATGGACTAGCGATACTACTGAATATAGTAGATAAGATACAGGAAAATATAGATAGTGGCATTAAAGATATTTTTTATACATCTCTTGCACGAGCATATAAATTTAAAGGTATCGCGCGATATATGAGTCAAGATGGTAACAAAGTGGAAGCAGTTAAATATTTTAATATGTCTATTGAGAGCTATGATTATGTTGAAGATAAAGATAAAAATTTTTATTTTTATCTGGAAAATGTAAAGCAACTCAGAGAAGATTGTCTTAGATTAACTTAACTTCGTATGAGGCTGATTTATAGTGTCAATTTGTTTTAGCAAAACAGTTGTTCTAAGTGGGTTTTATAGAATAATTTAAACTAGAAAAAAGAGAAAATACAGAGCCTCTAAAATCTGAAAACTTCGCTTTTGGATAGGGCTTTTCGAGGGGAGAGAGATAGTCTTAATATTCCAAAATTTAAATGATAATTATGATAGTTTAATGGATATTACGATATAATAATACATATATCGCACTGTGTGTGCGGGCTTTTAATAGTCAATATCTCCTGTCGGTTTTTAAAGACTTGCAAATCCTCCACCACGCTCAGTGGGGAGTTAACCAATCTTGAAAAAGAGAGGTAAAACAATACGTAGCACATCTGTGTTTAACGCTCCTCATCCACGTATGTATGCATATTTATGCTTGCGCAATATATACGTATATTTGGAAAAACCCTCATTAATTAAATTTGAATTTTAAAATTCAATATTCTCCACAATATATTCCATCACTTATTATTGTACTTTTACGATTTTGGATAACTCTTATAGATAAATTAGTACATTTATTGCTGTTTAAAAACATAATAATGATTGTTTTTGCCATTTTTGGATTTTAAAGCCTGTTTACCATTATGGTTCTGGTTGCAACCACAACAATCGCGCCTTTTTTATCCTAAAAAGGGAAATAATAAATGCAAAACATTGAAAAAGAAATAGAAGAACTATTCAGGACTAACGGTGGCAAAATTTTGCTTAAAACAAAAGAAAGTGCAAAAGTATTAGAGTATTCAAAATATTGGATGGATGCACGTGTAGCTCAAGGCAATGGTGTTATATATGTTGAGTTAAATACGCAAAAAAAATATAGAATAGATCATATCATATGTTTTCGTCTTCAAATTTCAGAATTAAAAAAATTCGAAATAAAACAAATGTTGAGTATGCTTCTTATTGATAGGTATGGTTCAACATTAAGTACAAAACAAGTGGCTAATGTTTTTGGTATGTGCAGGACAACATTTGATCAGCATAAAGGCAAAGGGTTTCTCCTCCAAGGTATACAATATGTAGATGGTGGACACTATAGTTTTAAAGTTGAAGATGTAGTTAATAGCATTTTACAGCTTGATTATGTAAAAACCTCTGCATTTAACTAGGAGGGTTAATTATCTTTCTAAAATAGATATCATGTACTCAGAATATGTCACTTTGGTAAATTTTTGGGTGCAAGGTATCACATAGGTATCACTTTGCATTCAATCAGAAACCTTAAAGTAGCTATTATATATCGTTATTTAGGATCATATGTAGGGTTTGTAAATTTTATGGCTGAGAGGAAGGGATTCGAACCCTCGGTGAGTTACCCCACACAGACGTTCCAGGTCTGCACCTTCGACCACTCGGACACCTCTCAATTAAAAGAACACTTTTTGAATAGAGTTCAATGA
>JALSHP010000249.1 GCA_026982175.1 Campylobacteraceae bacterium | reverse complement strand
CGAGAACCCAAAAAATCTCTGGAGAGTGTGACCTATTTCTAAATCCTTCTAACAAACCTCAAAGAGTCAACCACCTTTTGACAAATTTTCATTTGCCAAAAAGTACCCTAATTATGCTAGTTTCTGCTTTTATTGGAAGAGAGAAGAGCTTGGAGCTTTACCATGAAGCCATAGAAAAAGAGTATAGATTCTTTTCTTATGGTGATGCAATGTTGATTGTTTAAGAGAAGAGATTATCTAATCTTACTTTGAATATAAGCATACTCATTTATCTTTTGTCTAACCGTAGCTAGGGCTTCTTGTGCTTTGAGCATGGAGTCAAAAGGACCAATATAGAGACGACGAATGGTTTTTTGCCCTTGATTTTTTTTCTGAATAAAATAAGGAAAACCATTTTTTTTGATTTTACTCAAGTACAGGGGGGAGATATCTGAGAAAAAAGAACCTGCCTTAATGTAAAACTTATGCTTTTCAGCCACCAAAGGTTCTGTTGCTATAGGTAATTCAGGCAGAGCTACTTCAGTAGTGACATTCTGCTCTTCAATAATAATAGGTTTAGGAAAAACCACATGACTAAAGTTTTTTAAGGCAGAAACTTTAAAGGTATTACCTGTAGGTATTAAACGGAGTTTCTGAATATCTTTTCCTTTTTCATAATCTTCTCCTGCTTGAAAGCTCCAACGTACTGTTGTTTGAACATCAATATAGCTCTCTTTTCGTTTTAAAATTTTCCAATAAGTTAAACGTAATTGACGTTTTGGCCACAGTTTATACTCCTGCACCTTATTATTTCTTAACGCCAATAGAGAGACATTTTTACGCCAAAGATACTTCTGCATAGGGAAAAAATAAAAGACTTGTAGTTTATCTAAGTAGTTCTCCTCTTCCGCCATATAAAAGTTATGTAAAAAGTTTTGAATATGCTCCTTAGAGGAATATGTTGTTTCCGTCATCTCTTTAAGATAATGTGAACTTACCCATCCCTCAATGTGTGAAGCACCTCTAGGAGCATTAATGTAACACCACTCTGAATTATTAGGAAGTTCCATACACTCTTTCACACTAATATTACTCACATTAAAAGCTATTTTCCCGACAACTACTGACTTCTCTTTAAAAGGAACATCACGGACATTGAGAAATCCTCCTTTTTTGATATGTGTTATCTCGTACTTCGTTGCATTCCCAAAACCCATAAGTAGTAAGGTTATTATTATAATTTTTTTCATACCCAAAGTATACAGAATATAAGTGAAATAAATATTAAATTCATAAAAACAATTAAAATAAATATATTAAAATATTTTACAATATAAATACACTAACTAAAACCCCAATAAAATCTTATACAGAGAGTAAGCATCTTCAGCCCCTGCTAATTCTCTAATGGAGTGCATGGCATAAGTTGGAAGCCCTATATCAAGGGTTTCTATGCCAAGCCTTGTTGCAGTAATAGGTCCAATGGTAGAGCCACACCCCATGTCGGAGCGTGTCACAAATTGCTGATAGGGTTCATTTAATCTTTCAGCCACATTCATAAAACGTGAAATGGTTGTGCTATTGGAAGCGTATCGCTGATTGGCATTGACCTTTATCACCACCCCTTTGTTGATATAAGGGCTATGATTACTATCATGTTTACTTGCATAATTTGGATGAATGGCATGAGCATTATCAGCACTTATCATGATGGAAGTGCGTATCATTTTCATGTACTCATCATAATTTGGATACATACGCTTTAGGGTATTTTCCAAAAAGCTACCAGCTGCTCCAGAAGTAGAAGCAGAACCCACCTCTTCATGGTCACTTGCCACTAACAACATGGGCGTATCTGCTGAAATGGAACAAATAGTAAGTAACCCTACATAACAAGACAATAAATTATCTAATCGAGCAGAAGCGATGAAGTCATCTCGAAGTCCAACAAAAGAGGCTTTTTGAGTAGTATAAAAACTAAGTTCCGAAGCATAAAGAGCTTTAACATCGCGTATCTCATTTTTTTCCAATTGCCACTTGATAAACGCTTCAAACTCAAAATCATCATTGGTAGTTAAAATAGGCGAAATATCCGTCTGTTTATTGACCGTTCTATCTTTATTTGCTTTATCATCTAAATGAATGGCAAGTGAGGGGATGATGGCAATGGATTTTTGAACATCTATGAGCATCTCTTTTATCTCG
>JALSHP010000248.1 GCA_026982175.1 Campylobacteraceae bacterium | reverse complement strand
ATTTACCTCAGCAAACAACCAATTTTTCACAATGGATTTAACAGGACAGTTTCCATCACTAACAGTTAGTATCTATAACCTAGCCACTTATCCAGATGAAGCGAGTCGCCAGTTGGCTTGGGCTGCGTCGTTTGTATTGACTGCGATTGTTTTGATGATTAACTTGACAGGTCGTTGGATGACTCGTAGTAAGAAGTAGGGGTTAATCCCCTACATAGAGGCTCTAAATTAATAACCTGAGTTCGACGGAATATCATATTCACAATTTTACGAGGTTTTTCATAGGCAACGTCATATTTTTGCAGGACTAACTGGTTAATCTAAAAAAGGTTAATAGTTGTTTACCTTTTCGTTTGCAAAGGAAGCTCAATAATATCTGGATTTGGATGGTAGATGCGTTCTTTTTCTAAAGGGTCGATAATCTTTCCATTGAGTTCATCTAAAATGTTGAGAAGTTTTCTTTCGGTATCAAAAGAGAGATTTCCTTGACTGATGTAGGCTAAGATTTTTTCAGAATACTCTTTTTTTGCCATCATCTCCTCATATTTTTTCTCTTTTTCTAACTCTATCTCATTTAAATATTTTTTATGTTTTAGATAGATGAAAATTAATAAAAAGAGGAGAAGGGCAATGATAATAAAAGTTGCATTGTCTTTGTTTTTGTCTTCATTTTTAGATTCAAGCTTTAAGATAGCAATTTTTTGCTCAAATTCATTATTGATTCTATTGAGGGCAACTTTTGTTTCATTTTCTTTGTTATGCATCTCTAGTTTACTATAGATTTTTAACTCTTCTATTTTACGCTGATTTTCTAAGGAGATTAATTTTTCTGCATGAAGTTTATCTAGTTTATTTACAGTGGCAATTTGATAATCTTGTTGATTTTGTATAGGTTGTTCCACAATTTTTTTGAAAGCTTCTTCTGCAGTATCGCTAGTGGAAAAGGCAGAAAAAATTATGTAACCTAATACGGCTGATAGACCAACTAAAATTAATTCTCTCATTTCCTCTCCTCACAAAAGAGTTTTGTAATATTTTACATTAATATTAATTAAAAAGTAACAATTTTTAAACTAATAAATGTTTTTTAAGTATTCTCTTTATTATAGCACTTTATTGATTGATTGTAGTATAAAATCTCACATTTATTCAACTTTTTTATTGTTAAGTAGATTGGCAATATTTTTTGAACTTCCATGTGCTAAATAGGTGCGTAACGCTTTGGCTTGGGTTAAAAAAATCTCTCTGTTATGCATTTGATACTCTCTAATTAAATTTTTTACGGTGACATTCTCTTGAAGTAATTCATTGTGTAGGGTACTA
This sequence comes from Campylobacteraceae bacterium, assembly GCA_026982175.1. Lineage (GTDB taxonomy): Bacteria > Campylobacterota > Campylobacteria > Campylobacterales > Sulfurovaceae > UBA1140. Next base: position 13,625 of record JALSHP010000248.1, on the reverse strand, counting down.
TTGTTATGGTGGGTCAAAATAATATTGGCTAATCCCACTTGTTTAATGCCCAAAAGTTTAGTACCGATAAAAAAGTCAATTTTTTTAGCAATATAGGTGAGGGTAAAAGGTGTGCCAATGAGTGCTGCTTCGAGTGTTGCTGTTCCTGAACAGATGAAAGAAAATTCTGATTTGGCTAATGCTTCATGGGTCTCTCTTTCTATCTCAAATGCTGAAATATCTCCATATAAATCTTCTATTTTTTCATCTGAAAAGCTATGAGGAATAATTAATAGAGCTTTTTTATGCTGAAGCTCTTTTCTAACGGCTTTAAAGATAGGAAGGAGTTTTGAAATTTCACTTTTTCTACTCCCTGGCATAAAGGCTATATACTCTTTACTTCTCTTTTGGGTGTCATCTATTTGAATCTCATCTAAAAGAGGATGACCGATGTATTTTGCTTTGCTTTGATAATACTCTATTTCAAAAGGTAAAATACCTAAAAGTTGGTCGCAATACTTCTCTAGTTTAACCGCACGTTTGGGACGAGATGCCCATATTTGAGGTAAAATGTAGTAAATAATCTCTTTGTTGGGATAGGCTTTTTTGAGTTTTTTAGCCAAAGGTAGATTAAACCCTGAAGAATCCATGAGTAAAATTTTGTCAGCTTCTTTGGCTAGAGCAACCATCTCATCGCCCACTTTGAAAAACCATCGTAACTTTTTAAGGGCATCGACTACGCCCATGATTGCCATTTGGGAGACATCATAGAGTGGAGTGCCTAAAGATTTGTCAAAAATACCCAAAAGCTCTATGTTTTGAGTATGTTTAAGTACCTCTTTTAGATGGAGGTTAGAGGAGGGTTCAAGGGCAGAGACTAAAACTTTCATCTCTTAGCCCAGTTTAAGACCTACGACAAACCCAGCTAATGCTCCAACACCTGATTGGAAACTTGTGATACGCTCTTTAACTGAAGCGACTAAAAAGTCAAAATATTTACTTCCATTGGCAATGCTCTCCTCTAATACTTGGTCATTAATGGTGAAGATACCTTGTGACTCCATATAGAAAGTAATAATAAGGGCAAATCCTAAGATAAACAAGACCATTTTAAAACTCTTTTTGATAAAAAAACCCACAGCTAAACCAATGATAAAGCTTGAACCCATCTCCATATAAGGTAGAGGTGAATCAGCAGAAATGTTTTGCTCAAAAGGCATATCTCTGGCAAAAGAGCTTTGTCCCATTTCATCCATTCGTTGGTCATAGCCTATTTTTTCAGCGTGATGTAGTTTTTCTATGTATTGTTCTTTGTTCATAGTCTCCCTTTTCTAGTGTATTTTAGTATTATATTTCGGTGTTGTGAATTAATTGTCCCCAATAAGCTCTGAACATAAGTCAAAACGGTTATGGGTCATGAGGTGCAATTTAGGATGAAGCTTAAGAATTCCATCAAAAATATTTTTTGAGATAGCAAAGCCAACCTCTTGCTCTTTTTCTATGCCATCCATAGCAGCTAAATCCATCTCGTCAATAATCTCTTTGGGTACAGTAATCCCTGGTACTTTATCGGAGATAAAATTAGCCGTTCTAGCACGTACTACAGGAAACTGTCCTAAAATCAGTTCTGCATCTTTTGCTGTGTCGCGAACACTCTCTTTTTTTGCCTCTTCAAAAATCTCTAGTAGCTCTTTGGCATTGTCGAGGTCATAAACAGGTTGAGTAATGATACCTCTCGCCCCATAGTTAAGCTTCTTTAACATCCCTTTTTTAATGCGTCTCATATCTTTAGAGTAGGCATTAGAAACGGCAAAAGGGTAGATGGGTTTGGGTTTTGGGTTTAGCTCTTTATTGGAGTAAGACAGACCTTTATTGAGTCTATAAATAATACTTAAAAGTAAAGTAGAGTCACGCTCTAAGACCCCTTTAACTTCTGGTTGGTCTGAAAACTTTGCAGGGTCACCTGTGAGGGCTAAAATGGCTCTTAAATCAAAATCATTTGCACCCAAAAGTGTTGACTGTAAAGAGAGTTTGTTTTTATCTCTCATGCTCATGGTGGCAATAACAGGTTTGCCAAAGGCTTGTTGGACTTGTATGGCTGAAAGCACTCCTGACATCTTTAGTTTGGCAAGAGGATTGTCTGTAACAGAGAAACCTGCAACCTTTTCATGTAGCTTGAGTTTTTTGATTTTTTCAATGGTGGGCTTAATGGAAGCACCATGTGGAGGGGTAATCTCTACGGTGATAAAAGGTTTATTGTCAAATGGTGCTTTGGCATGGAGTATTTTACAGAAATTTTCAAACATATATTTTATTTTAATCCTAACATCTAATTGGCTATAATTCTAGCGAAAAATAACATAGAGGTAATTAAATAGATGAAATTAGCCGTATTTGATTTTGATTCGACATTGATGGATGGTGAAACCATAGACTTTTTTGCAGAGGTTTTAGGCTTTAAAGATGAGGTAGTTACTATTACAGAACGTGCCATGGCAGGAGAGTTGGATTTTTATGCTTCTTTAGTTGAAAGGGTGGCACTGCTTAAAGGTTTGCCTTATGAAAAAGTAGAAGCAATATGTAAAACTTTGCCCATGATGAATGGGGCAAAAGAAGTTGTTGACGGACTTAAAGAGCGAGGCTACACTGTAGTCTGTTTCTCTGGAGGCTTTAGAGATGCTACTAAACCAGCGTGTGAAGCTTTAGGAATATCGGCTGATTTTTCTAATTTTTTACATCAAGAAAATGGGGTATTAACAGGTACTGTGGGGGGAGAAATGATGTATTCCCAAGCCAAAGGTGACATGATAGTACGACTACAAAACCTCTTAAATATTGGTCGAGAAGATACCTTAGTAGTTGGTGATGGAGCAAATGATTTAAGCATGTTCGCCCATGCTGACACCCGTGTGGCATTTTGTGCTAAAGCAATTCTACGTGAAGCTGCGACGCATTGTGTGGATGTGAAAGATTTGAGAGAGATTTTAAAAATTGTGTAGTAATTATAGAATTATTGGTAACATAAAGTGAAATTTAATAAGAAATAATAATAAATATAGAATAGATTTAAATAAATTAATATAGGATTTTAGAGCATGGACATTATTCAAGCAATTATAATAGGAATTATAGAAGGGTTTACAGAGTTTTTACCCATTTCGTCAACAGGTCACATGATTGTTGCCTCAAAATTTTTGGGCATAGAGCAATCAGCTGTGATTAAAGCCTATGAAGTGATTATTCAGTTTGCTGCTATTTTGGCAGTGATGTTACTCTATAGAGATAAGATAAATTTAAAAGAGATTGACCTTTGGTCAAAAATTGTGGCGGCTTTTTTCCCGTTGGCAATTATTGGTTTTCTGCTCAAAGATTGGGTGAAAGCATTTTTTACGGTTGAGACTGTGGCATGGATGTTTATTGTGGGTGGAATTGTTTTCATTGTTGTGGAGTATTTCCATAAAGATGAAGCAAAAGCATCTAAAGAGCTTGAAGAAGTGACATGGTTTCAAGCCATGAGCATTGGTTTTGGTCAAGTTCTCTCTTTAATCCCTGGGACTTCAAGAGCAGGAGCAACGATTATCGCAGGCATGTTAAGTGGCGTTAATCGTAAAGCTTCAACAGAATTCTCTTTTTTATTGGCAATTCCTGTCATGATGGCTGTGAGTGGCTATGACTTGTTAAAGCACTATCAAGATTTTGTTGGTGCAGATATAAGTGCGTTTGTGGTCGGTTTTGTGGTTGCCTTTATTGTGGCATACATCACCATAAAACTTTTTATTGTTTTTTTGCAACGCTTTACATTTGTTGCATTTGGTATTTACAGAATAGTGTTTGGCATTATTCTGTTGATGGTTTTATAAAGTTGTCTTCAGCAGACAGCTCATGCGACTGATCGCATTAATTTTGCAAGGTATAAATTTGACATTTAAAGAATTTAATTTTCATAAAGACCTCCTAAAAGGGGTGAATATAGCAGGTTTTAAAGAGCCTAGTCCAATTCAAGAGATGGTTATTCCCATCATTGAAAAGGGTGAAGATTTGGTGGGTCAAGCCCACACAGGAACAGGGAAAACAGCCGCTTTTGGTCTACCTCTTATGGACAAAATTGCCAAAGGGACGATTGAACGTGCATTGGTCATTACGCCTACACGTGAACTCGCAACGCAGGTTTCTGATGAGCTTTATCATCTCGGGCGTTTTTGTGGCATACGTACCATCACCGTCTATGGTGGGGTAGGGTATGGGCGACAAATTGCCCTCATTAACAAAGGGGTTCAAGTGGTGGTTGCCACCCCTGGGCGACTTAAAGACCTTTATAAAAAAGGGAAAATAGGCAACTTTAATCCTGAAATTATTGTGCTTGATGAAGCTGATGAGATGCTTGATATGGGCTTTTTAGAAGAGATTAAAGAGATTTTTGAGTACATTCCTCAAAACAGACAAACTTTACTCTTTTCAGCTACGATGCCTGAACCCATTAAAGAACTCTCTCAAGAGATTTTAACCAATCCTCAATTTGTTTCAGTTGTGGGTGAAGATGATGTGACCAATAATATCATTGAGCAAGAGTATTATGTGATTGAAGAGGCACAACGTGATGAGGCAATTGTACAGCTACTAGAGACAGAAAAGGTTGATAAATCAATTATCTTTTGTCGTATGAAGCGTGAAGTAGACAGATTAACCGAGCATCTTAAAGCGATGGGTTTCTCTGCAGAAGGCTTACATGGTGACTTAGAGCAGAGTGACAGAGAACGTATTGTTAAAGGGTACAGACGAGGTGAGTCTAAAATTATGGTAGCAACCGATGTGGCATCACGTGGGCTAGATGTTAAAAATGTTTCTCACGTTTTTAACTTTCACATTCCTTTTGACCCTCAATCCTATGTGCATAGAATAGGGAGAACAGGACGAGCAGGAAAAGCTGGAAAAGCCATTACTTTAGTCTCAACCTTGGAGTTTAAAGAGTTGCAACGCATTCAAAAAGAAGTAGGGGCTGACATGAAGTTAGCTACTATCTCTTTGGACGAAGAAAGTATTGAAGTTCTTAGTGATTTTTCAAGCTTAGAAAAACGTGTTAAAGAGGTTGAGATAGTCGATGAAGCAATTGATTTTATTGATAGTATGGAAGAGATGGATTATCATGAATTTGTTGAACGGGTTGTGACACTTTTATTAAAAGATAAAAGTGCCTCTGAAAAGCTATTGGGATTTGATGCAGAGAGCGTAAATTCGATGATTGAGAACTATGAAAATGACCAAAAAGTAGCACGTAAGAATAACCGTAAAAAAAAGCGATAGCAAATTAACCATTTTCAAGTAAATTTAGCCTAAAATATTTCATAAAATTATTAAATAGAGGATTTTAAATGGCTGATGAAGTTAATAATGTAGCTGAAGCTTTGAAGTTTATGGTACTAGGGATGGGAGTTGTTTTTTTATTCCTTCTCATTCTTGTGAAAGTCGTTGAACTCCAAGCAAAACTCATTGCAAAGTATTTCCCCGAAGATGCACCCAAAACCCCTGCTACTCCAGCAGGTAATTCAGCTGATGAAGAGCAACGAAAAGTTGCTGCTATCATTGCAGCTGTAACTGAATTTCGTAACAAAAAATCATAAAAAATGAAGGTATAAAATGGCAAAAAAATATATTGATGTGATGGACACAAGCTTTAGAGATGGATTTCAATCTGTCTTTGGTGGTCGTGTTCTCATGGAGGACTTTTTCCCCGCAGTTGAAGCTGCTAAAAATGCAGGTATAAATCACTTTGAATTTGGTGGAGGTGCTAGATTTCAGAGTTTATATTTCTACTTACAAGAAGATGCATTTGAGATGATGGACAAATTTAGAGAGATAGTAGGACCTGAAGCAAATCTTCAGACACTTTCTCGTGGTATCAACACCGTAATGCTTGACACAGGTTCTCGTGAGATGATTGATTTACATGCGAAGTTATTTAAAAAGCATGGAACAACAACCATTAGAAACTTTGATGCTTTAAATGATGTGGATAACTTAGCTTACTCTGCTTCTTGTATTAAAAAACATGGCTTAAATCATGAGGCTGTTATTACCATGATGGATTTACCACCAGGGTGTAAAGGGGCACATGATGTAACTTTTTACGAAAAAACATTGCGTAATATGTTAGACACAGGGATGGAGTTTGACTCTTTATGTTTTAAAGATGCTTCAGGAACTGCCAATCCTAAAAAAGTTTATGAGACCATTGCAATGGCAAGAAAGCTTTTAGGTGAAGAGGTACATTTACGACTCCATACACATGAGACAGCAGGTGTTTCGGTAGCTTCTTATTTAGCAGCTCTTGAAGCAGGTGCTAATGGTATTGACATGGCAGCGTCTCCTGTAAGTGGGGGGACTTCTCAACCAGATATTTTAACCATGCTTCATGCAACCAAAGGGACAAACTACAACCTTGGTGATTTAAAGCTTGATAAAGTTTTAAAATATGAAGAGCGTCTCAAAGAGTGTTTGGCTGAATATATGATTCCACCAGAAGCGACTCAGGTTTCTCCTCTTATTCCGTTCTCTCCAATGCCAGGGGGTGCGTTAACTGCGAACACGCAAATGATGCGAGATGCTGGAAATTTAGATAAGTTTGATGAAGTGATTGCTGAGATGAAAGAGGTGGTTGAAAAAGGTGGTTATGGTACATCTGTAACACCAGTTTCTCAATTTTATTGGCAACAAGCTTACGCCAACGTTATGTTTGGTAAATGGAAGCAGATAGCCCCAGGATACGGTCGTATGGTACTTGGTTACTTTGGTAAAACACCAGTTGAGCCAGATGCTGAAATTGTTGCTTTAGCTTCTGAAAAGTTAAAGCTTGAAGTGACCAAAGAGAATCCTTTAGATTTAGCTGATACGGTTGAAGAGAAATCAATAGCCCATTGGACTAAAGTCTTAGAAGACGAGGGCTTAGAGACCAGTGAAGAGAATATCTTTATTGCAGCCGCTTGTGACCAAAAAGGGATTGCGTTTTTAAAGGGTGAAAGTCCTTTAATGATTAGAAAAGGTAAAAATAATACAAATTGTGGAGAAGAAGAGATGAGTGGAAATTATACAGTAGTAGTAGATGGTAAACAATATAGTGTACAAGTAGCAGAAGGTGAGGGAGATATTCAAATTACACCATCAGCAGTTCCAGCGGCAGCAGCGACAGAGGCAGCACCTGTGGTAACAGGAGGAAAAGGTTCTATTGAAATTAACTCTCAAACTCCAGGAAATGTTTGGAAAATCTTAAAAGCCCCAGGTGACAGTGTGAATGAGGGTGAGCAGATTATGATTTTGGAAGCGATGAAGATGGAGATTGATATTGTTGCTGAAAAAGCAGGGGTTATTAAATCTATTGATGTCAATACCAATGATGCTGTAATAGACGGACAGCTTCTTGCTACTATGGAGTAATCCATGAGAATTAAAAATATTTTAATCTCACTCTTTTTTGCCTTTTTTGTTTTTACAAATGTGGCACAAGCCAGTGAGCATGAGAGTGGAAGTACACCACCAACTACAGAGAAAAAAGCTTATGAGTCTAAAAGTCTTAGCCAATTGGCAAGTTCTTGGTGGTCAACAACAGGGATTAATGCCTTAATTGATTTTGATGATGGAGAAACGACTTCTGAACCTAAGGGGGCAGATTATGAGCGAGAGATGACTTGGTTTGAGTCTTCTCTTGGTCGTATTATTATGATTATAATTGTCTTTGTTCTCTTTTATTTAGCCATTGCTAAAAATTTTGAGCCACTGCTTTTAATTCCCATTGCTTTTGGTGGACTCTTAGCGAACATACCACTTGCTAATATGGGTGGAGAGCATGGAATGCTAGGGATTATCTATAATATGGGGATTGCCAATGAATTTTTCCCTCTACTCATCTTTATGGGTGTGGGGGCAATGACAGACTTTGGTCCACTTTTAGCCAATCCTAAAACAGCCATTTTAGGTGGTGCTGCTCAATTTGGTATCTTTGGAGCATTGGTTGGGGCAGTTGTACTTGGATTTGAACTTCAAGATGCTTCAGCTATTTCAATTATTGGTGGGGCAGATGGTCCAACTTCTATTTTTATTGCCAATAGATTAGCACCTGATATGTTGGGGGCAATTGCAGTAGCTGCTTATTCATATATGGCATTGGTGCCTGTAATTCAACCGCCAATAATGAGAGCATTAACTACCAAAGAAGAACGTAGAATTGTTATGAAAACAGGGCGTAAAGTACATAGATTAGAGAAACTTATTTTCCCTATTGTTGTACTTATGTTAACCTTATTACTTTTACCAGAGTCTGCACCACTTATTGGGGCATTTGCTTTTGGTAACTTTGCCAAAGAGTCAGGAGTAGTTGACCGATTAAGTGATACGATGCAAAACTCTTTGATTAATGTTATTACCATCTTCTTAGGGCTTGGTGTTGGTTCAAAACTAGCAGCGGATAAGTTCTTGGTTCTAGAGACCATGGGGATTATGATTATTGGTCTTATTGCTTTCTCTGTGGGAACAGCCGCAGGGGTACTTATGGCAAGATTGATGAACAAATATTCAGATGAGCCTATTAACCCACTCATTGGAGCAGCAGGAGTTTCTGCTGTACCAATGTCAGCTAGGGTTGTAAGTAAAGTAGGTTCAGAAGAGAAGCCAGGTAATGTTTTACTCATGCATGCCATGGGTCCAAATGTGGCAGGGGTAATTGGTTCAGCTGTTGCAGCAGGTGTATTACTCTCTATTTTTAAATAAAGAAATATAATTAAAAACTATTCTTTAAAAACAACGTTGATTTACTTCAACGTTGTTTTAAAATGTTTCATGTTTCTTTGATGTTTCTTTGATGTTTCGAGGTCTAAGTAAGTTTATTAAAATCTTTTCGATAGTATAATTTCATCACTTTGTAATAGAAAGCTAACGTGCTATTTAGCTATCTTAAATATGATAAATTAAAAGCGATTTTGTCCCTTTTAATTTGTTATATTATTTAAGAATAAAATAGCAATCAACAACATATTAAACTACAAAGGTACACAAATGAGCAGCCGTACACCAAATGGTCTCGACAAACTAGGACTTGAAAACATTGGAAAGGTTTACTATAACCTTAGCTATGATGAGCTTCAAGCCCATGAGATTAATAACAACGAATGTAAAATGTCATCTACGGGTGCAGCAATGTGTGATACGGGTATCTTTACAGGACGAAGTCCTAAAGATAAATATTTTGTTGACCAAGCACCTTCTAATGAGCATATTTTTTGGGGAAAAGTTAACCAAAAGATAGATACTGATAAATTTGATGCTCTTTTTGATTTAACGACTACTCAACTTTCTGGAAAAGACATTTATGTTATGGATGTTTATGCAGGTTCTTCAGAAGCGAGTAAACGTTCGGTTCGTTTTATCTCTGAAATTGCATGGCAAGCTCACTTTGTAAAAAATATGTTTATTCGTCCGACCGAAGAAGAGCTTGAAACATTTGAACCTGATTTTGTGGTTTACAATGCCTGTAAAACAGCCAATGCCAACTACAAAGAGATGGGCTTAAACTCGGATGTTTATGCTTGTTTTAACATAGAGAAAAATATCTCTATTATTGGGGGAACTTGGTACGGTGGAGAGATGAAAAAAGGAATTTTTTCTATGATGAACTACTGGCTACCATTGGAGGGAAAACTCTCAATGCACTGTTCTGCCAATGTTGGTAAAGATGATGATGTTTGTCTCTTCTTTGGTCTTTCAGGAACAGGAAAAACAACCCTCTCTACCGATGCAAACAGAGCCTTAATTGGTGATGATGAGCATGGTTGGGACGACCATGGTGTCTTTAACTTTGAGGGTGGTTGTTATGCTAAAGTGATTGACTTAAAAGCTGAAAATGAACCAGAGATTTTTGGGGCGATTGTGAAAGATGCACTTTTAGAAAATGTGGTCTCGGACAACGCTGGAAATGTTGATTACAAAGATGTCTCTAAAACACAAAATACACGTGTTTCTTACCCTATTGAACATATTGTTAATCATAAAGAAGATTTACAAGCTGGTCACCCAAATAACATTATTTTCCTCTCTTACGATGCCTTTGGTGTCATTCCTCCTGTTTCAAAACTTACTAAAGAACAAGCGATGTATTACTTTTTAAGTGGATATACTGCCAAAGTAGCAGGAACAGAGCGTGGTATTACCGAACCTGTAACTACTTTTTCAGCTTGTTTTGGAGAGGCTTTTTTACCATTGCACCCAACGGAATATGCACACTTATTAGGTGAAAAGATTGAGAAACACAATGTCAATGTCTATTTGGTAAACACAGGATTAAATGGTCAAGGAGAGCGAATGAGCATTAAAGATACCAGAGCATGTATTAATGGTATTCTTAATGGTTCAATCAATGATGCAGAGTTTGAAACCTTACCTGTGTTTGACCTACAAGTACCAAAAACCTTAGCAGGGATTAAAGACAATGCCATTTTAAACCCCAAAAATACATGGGATGATGAGTCAAAATACAATGAAACACTTAGAGAGTTAGCGAATAAATTCATTGAAAATTTCCATCGTTACGATGGTCAAGGTTCAGAGTTTGACTGCTCAATTGCAGGACCTCAACTTTAAGTCTTAAATTTTAAAAGTAAACCTCTTAGAAGGTTTACTTTAAGTCGTAATTAGACGATACCCAATCCCCGAAATATTCTCCACAAAATTACCCTCTAACTTTTTTCGTAAGGCTCGAACCAAAGAGCGTAAGGCATCCATACTCATGCTACTCTCTTGCCATATTTTAGCTTCTATCTCCTCATAACTTACTGCCCGTTGTCTATGTTGGCTCAAAAGATGCAGTAGCTTTTGCTCATTTTTACTTAGCTTTATTACTTTAGCATTAACAATGAGTGTTTTGTTGAGTAGGTCATAAGATGTTGTGGCATTGATGGTGACAATGTTTCTACTTTTCACGTTTAAGTAATCTAAAGATAATGCCAATGCCTCTTGCAATTTAGTCGAAGTAATGGGTTTGACCACATATTTGACCAATTGAAGTTCGACAGCCTTAAGAAGATACTCGGTTTCAGTATGTGCCGTAGCGATGATAATGGGGGTCTCTTTGTCCTCTTTACGAATTGCTTCTGCCAATTTTAAGCCACTCATCTTTGGCATTTTAATATCGCTAATAATAATGTGAGGTTTCTCCTCTTTATAAATCTGAAATGCCTCTTCCCCATCTTGTGCTTCAAGTACATGGTCACAAATCCGAGAGAGATACTCAACAGCATTTTGACGAATCATCTTCTCATCTTCCACATAAAGAAGCGTTAGATTTTTTAGGCTACTTAGGTTCAAGTTTTGTATCCTCTAGAAATTTTTTAACTTTTTAGTATATCAAAAATTGATGTTTTTGGGAATTAACTAACAAATTTTCAGTTTATCTCGCCATAATTACACATTAAACGAAAAGAGCACCAATGAATACATTTCAGATTACAGAGCCTGTTTTAGAGGGCTATATTAACGGATTTCTCACACAAGAGAGAATTGACATACTGGTTGCACAAGCCAATGAGCAGATTGATGAGATAGCTAGTAATAAAGAGCTATATGAGCGTTTTTATGCTGAAGTTGACGCACCAGAGAAGACAGATAAACTCATTTTATGGGTACTTTTTATGTCTGATGAAGATATATGTAGCCAGTACATAGAAGCGTTTGATAAAGATTTTGAAGATGAAATCCCTGTAAGTGATTTAGCAGATTTGGTTTTTTATATCGCTTATTTAGAAAAAGTTAAAAAGCGTAAATTAGATGGGTTTGACTATTTAGCAGACTACCAATCAGAAGGGATTGAAGAGATAGACCAATTTGCTTTTACCAATGGTTTCCTCTATGTTCAAAAAGCAAAAGAGGTTCAAATAGAGTTTTAGACTCTATCCTCTTTCTCATTTCCTCCTCATTTTTTTCAGATAAAATAGTCCATTCCAAATCAAAGGATTGCTATGACTACCATCATAATGATGTTTCTTTTTCCCATTGGGCTTTATACCTATTTTGTGATAGAGAAGCGAACCAAAAAAGAGTATCAAGCTGTGTTTGATAACTTTCAACAAGAGACGGTGGCTAACACTAAATTGAGTAATCAAGAGAAACTCAATCTTTTTGAGCAGATGCTTTTGGGGAATGGCTATGAGATTAAAGAGCTCAATGAAACAAGTGTGGTAGGTGAAAAAAAAGTGCTAAGTATGGCGTTTATTTTTATGGGTTTGGGGCTTTATATTGTGGGCTTGTTTTTTTACTTAGCCTATTTCTTTTGGTTTCAAAAACCTCATAGAGTGGCGTTTTCACTATGAAAGTTTTTATAAAAATACTATTTTTTAGCTTGGTGTTTGTAACTTCTCTTTTTGCCGTACAGCCGATTAAAGAGATAAAAGGAGTCATTTCTTTTGAACTTTATGATGAAACCGTTGTGCATGAGGAGCGTGATAATGAGGGTATTTTTTCGGACATCAACATAAGCCTTTCACTTTTTAAAACAGACAAGCAGAATATTAGCATTGAGACGATTGGTCTGTATGATACTAAGTTTAAAAGTGTAGATAAAAATGAGAGATTTCAAAACAATGGGCAAAGTTTTTGGCTCAAAGTAGATTTGGGAAAAAACTTTCCAAGTGGTACATTTGTGGCTTCTTATGGTGACGCTAAAGTGTTGGAACAGAGTTTCTCTAAGCAACAAAACATAGACATTTTTGACATTGGGGGAACAGAACATCTAAAATTCTCTTATGACGCTAAAAAAGATAGCTCTGTTTACTACTTTAAAATCTCCAGTTCTAAATATAAAAATGCCTATCGTTACCTTTTTATTACCACTAAAAAAAGTTTTTACCAAGAGCTTAATGACAGTGTGTTGATTACTTTGGTAGTGGGCATGATTATGGGCTTAATCTTCATGGCAGGACTCTATAATGGAGCGATGTATTACTACAATAAAGACAAATCTTTTCTTTACTATATGTTTATGCAGTTTTCTGTGACGCTTATTTTGTTGAACATGACAGGATTCTTTTCGTTTACAGAGCTTGAAATTGCACGAAGTGAGACCTATTACGCTCTATGTTCACTGCTTGGCATTTTGTTTACCACGCTCTTTAGCAAATCCTTTTTAGAGACTAAAATTCACAGTCCAAAACTTGACATGATGCTGAATTTTTTTATACTTATAATTTTCATTGATGCACTCTTTTCTATTTTTTATGTCTCCATGATTTTTAAATACAACTTATTGCCTTTTATAGGATTGAGTTACATCTATTTGGCGTTTAAACGCGTGAAAGAGGGCTTTAAACCAGCATTGTTCTATTTGGGAGGGTGGATTTTTCTTGTTTTTTCACTTTTTTTAGATGCCTTTTGGAAATTTGATTTTTTAGTTAGCCCCATCTACTTAGGAACAGCCATGGAAGCGATATTTTTCTCCTTTGCCCTCTCTTACAAAATCAAAATGATAAATGATGAAAAAGCAGAACAAAAAGAGCTACTCGTTCACCAAAGTAAACTCGCCTCAATGGGGGAAATGATAGGCAATATCGCCCACCAATGGCGACAACCTTTGACCCATCTCTCTTATACTGTGATGAACATTGAAGATGCTT
>JALSHP010000247.1 GCA_026982175.1 Campylobacteraceae bacterium | reverse complement strand
CACATGCCATTTTGTTTAAAGAAGATATGCCGAAAGCCTCATTGGTCATGGTTGATGAACAGCACCGTTTTGGAACCAAGCAAAGAGCTTTACTTGAAGCGATAATGGCGAGTGAAGAGAAAAAACCTCACTACTTACAGTTTTCAGCTACCCCAATTCCAAGAACCCAAGCCATGATGCAGTCAGAACTGATTGATGTGAGTCTTATTACCTCTACGCCATTTGAGAAAGAGATTACAACGCGTGTTGTGGGTAAAGAAGATTTTTCTAGCATGTTAGAAGCCATAAAAGACGAAATAGCCCAAGAGCATCAAGTGCTTATTGTTTACCCATTGGTAGAGCAGAGTAAAGAGATTCCCTACCAGTCGCTTGATGAGGGGCGAGGATTTTGGGAAAAGAAGTTTAACAATGTCTATGTTACCCATGGAAAAGACAAGAAAAAAGAGCAAGTTTTACAAGAGTTTAGAGACAAAGGTGACATTCTTTTAGCCACCACGGTGGTGGAAGTGGGCATCTCTTTGCCACGGCTTACGCTCATTGTCATTGTGGGAGCTGAACGTTTGGGTTTGGCGACACTGCATCAATTGCGTGGAAGAGTAGGGCGTTTGGGGTTAAAGAGTTGGTGCTACTTGTTTACAAATAATAAAAAGAACCATAGATTAGAGTCATTTACGCAAACCATGAGTGGTTTTGAAATAGCAAAGCTTGATTTGAAATTTAGAAATTCAGGGGATATTTTAGATGGAACAATCCAAAGTGGAATGCAATTTAAGTGGTTAGATTTGGCTGAAGATGACCACATTGTATCTGTGGCAAAGCGTAGGGTGCATTTTAATGCACCTAATTAAATAAGGTGCAATAAATTGACACCCTACAAGCTATTAATAGAGACCAAACTTCCCATCGGCTCTTTTGTACATAACACGCATTAAGCCATCGTTGTCATTAAAAACAATAAACTGTCTTTTCTTCTCTGCTTTTAATGCATCAATCGCTTCTTCAAAATCTAAAGGTTTATGGAGTTCTAAATCCATGGGAACAAGTTCAACTTCTTCAGTGTCCATCTCAAGGACTGCTTCTGCCTCTTCACCTAAATCTTTAAAAGACATAATTTTGTGGTTTTTGATTTTGTCAGCATGTCTTCTTAGGGCTTTTTCGGCTCTTGAAAAAGCAGTATCTGTTGCTGCATAAACATCTTTGTCACTTTGAGTAATGACAATGGTATTTTTGTCTTTTAAATTTAATACCAATTCAACTGAAACATTTTTTTTAGTTTTATTGTCAGCAGTAATAATGGTATTAGAAGAGATAATATTTAAGTTATATTTGTCCAGTGCATCAATACTTTCAGAGATATGGTCTCTAATAGACTCTGATAGTTCATAATGTCTTCCTACGATATTTTTACTCATAATTTATCCTTTTGTTTTTTATAACTTAAAGTTTTTAAACCTTGTGATTTCGGTCTTTAAGTACTTTAATTGTACTCTTCAATGGTTAACGAATGGTTAATAGCCTTTAAAATTAAATAAATAATTTTAAAGCTTTTGTAAGGTTCTACGGTGAAAAGTGATGTCTCTGGTTTGAGGGTCATCAAAATCTTTGTAGGTGATGTAGGTGTCGATGACGAGTGAAATCGTATCATTAAAGCCTCCTGTATTGTTCCATGTGGCTGTAGTGCCAATAGCTCCAGTAGTATCAATGTTATTATTACAGCTATTGAGTAAAGAACTATTCCCAATATAAGATATATTCATATTTATAGCATACCCATCATTACCACTAGCTCCAAAATGGTCACTAATGGTCTCTATGCAACCAGTAGTTCTATCTTTATGAATAACATACAAAATAGCCAACTCCGTATAGCTTCGTGCCAAAAGTTGTGCTTGTTCTTTTTTGTACTGCATGGTTGTTGCTTTAACTGTTTTGCCTGTTACGTTCATAACAAGTGATGTCACTGTTGCCATGATAACAATGACAAAAATAGCTGTAATCATTGAAAATGCTTTTTTACTTTTTACTTTTATCATTTTATAATCGCTTTCTCTTTACATGAACTGATGTTATGATCAGCACTAATTTGTTCTGTTGCACAGAGTTTAAGTTGGATTACTCCTCCATTTTCTGTGAATTTTAAGACGGAGATGTTTTTCATCAAAAGAGATTTTTCACTATTGGAACTGTTATACATCTCTCCATTCCAAGGTTGATAGTTGTAATATAAAAAGAGG
>JALSHP010000246.1 GCA_026982175.1 Campylobacteraceae bacterium | reverse complement strand
CTTGTGCAATGCGAATAAATGGAACAAGTACTGAATTTAGGTCATTGTTCCAATCTGAATTCTTATGAGGAAAAGCCATAAGCACAGCACGTTGCTTTTGCCACTCTGGGGGTAGGTGTTTCATTTTATAGTAACTCTTTTAATTTTTCAGAAAAATATTTAAAACTTGGCATATCAATTTTATCTATCTCTATCTGTCCATTTTGAATCATATCATTAATTTTATCATTAGATATATTGAAACTATCTAACTCATCTTTTAGATTATTTGGCGACTTATCATTACCTGACCTCTCCTCTAACTCTTCGCAATTCTCATAAGGCTTGTTTTTTAAGGCACAGATTAACCAAGATTCTGATTTTGGTTTAGGAACCATAGCAACACCTCGTGTAAACTTCTCCATTTTAAAACCATTTTCAATAGAGGCTACTTTCTCTTCCCACATACCTTTGGAGGTGCTATTTGTTCCATCAGAATCTCGAAATAAGATAGCAATAACATCATCATCTTCTAATTCAATAGATTTAGCTTTTGCAACTTTAGCCAAAGTAATAGCATTAATTAAAAAAAGTGCTTGACCCTTTTTAATTTTTTTACCTGTATAGGGAGGTAATTTTTTTCCAATTTTAACTAATTCTGCTTTGGGAATAAAAAAGATAAGTTCAGGTGTTAGCTCATAGAGTGAATAGCTTAATTTCTGTTCAATAAGCTTATCAATCAAATAATACATTGAAGCAGGAACAAATCTATCCGTTGCATACGAGAGTTTACCTAAATCACTATTCCCCTCTCCACTTAAAACTAAATGCACTATTTCTCTTCTTCTCTACTTTTTTGCACTTCTTCTATCTCTTCCATTAAATCTTCTAAATTGGTATCAACATAGGCACTTCCTGCCCCCATCATCTCTAACTTTTCAGCCATAGAAGGAATCTTAAAAAATGGAATACTTTTGGTCAAACCCTCTTTAGTCTTATAGATATATTGCACCGATTTTTTAGCCACCTCATCATCTATATAGTTTAAAATCATAGGGCTATGGGTTGTTACCATCACTTGATGCTTAGAAGCAAGCAAAATATCCATCAGATACTCTACCAATTCAGCGTTAATGCCATTTTCAATCTCATCAAATAGCAAAAAACTCTTTTGGCTTTGCAGTTGTGCCAATATCGCAATGAGTCGCAAAACCCCATCATTAAGATATTTTGCTTCATTGGTGAGTTTTTTGTCACCAAATCTCTCAACCAACTCCAATCGACTCCACCCACCTTTAGATTTTTTAACAGAAAAACTTTCCAAATTAGGGTAAGCTTTTTTAAGTTGTGCTAACATCTCATTTTTTTGCTCTTTGGTAAAGCTATTTAAAAAAGCACTTAGGTTTGCCCCACTAAGCCCCAAGGTACTACCAACTCGTGAACGCTTTCGTAACTCTTGTGGAGCTAAAAGGTCTAAAGAGTAGATATTTTTAAGATAAGATTTAAACTCCCTAATCACTTCAGGCAGGAGTTTGTCATCAACAGTTGATAAAAAAGAGCCTTCATAATTTCCTTGGATAATATCACCTTGAAGTTTCTCGTTTGTCTCTAAATCTTTCATTATCATATATTTTGAATTTTTTACTTCAAAGATTCTTAGTTTTTCACTTAAATCCTTTACGTTTGGAAAATAATCAATTATTTCAAAAGTACATTTCTGATGAGTAGGATTAAAAGCAAAACCCCAAGCATAAGATTTTTTCTGAAAAGAAAATATTAAAGTAACTACAATCAACTGATGATTTACAAACTTACATTTTAACTCTTTGGCTTCCCAACCTCTATCTTTTAACCAGCCAGACATATCCCCTTTCATCTGTTGAGAGATGAAATCGATGGCTTGTAAAATAGTAGATTTACCTGCACTGTTTAAGCCAATAAGACAAGTAAA
Organism: Campylobacteraceae bacterium; assembly: GCA_026982175.1. Taxonomy (GTDB): domain Bacteria; phylum Campylobacterota; class Campylobacteria; order Campylobacterales; family Sulfurovaceae; genus UBA1140. The sequence goes on along the minus strand of JALSHP010000246.1, from coordinate 310 downwards.
TTTAGAAAAATCAAGAAAAAAATTATCTAAAGATTTAAAATTACGAATTCTAAAATTACGAAGCTCTATCAAAAAAAACACCTTATCTATAAATTGCTTTGAGTATAGCAAAAGTTGCTTGAAACGCTCATTTAGCTATATCTACTTACAAAAACCCCTCAACAAACCCCACACTAGAGACCACTTCAAGCTCTCCCACATAAAAGCCCTTGTCATTAGTCACTATCTGTTCACACGCTTCATTTTTGGCACACACATACTGTAAAGAGTCTTCAAAATCGTTATTGTCTAAAGTTAATGCTTCTAGGCT
>JALSHP010000245.1 GCA_026982175.1 Campylobacteraceae bacterium | reverse complement strand
TAATCATACTATAGTATGACTTCTTTATCAATTAAAATTTTAAATATTAGAGAAGAGAAGCTACAAAAACTTCAACAGCTCCTCTTCAATTCATGCGTTTTCCAAAACAAACCAATAAGGCTCAAAGCTCTCTTCAACTAAATTGGCTATCAAGGTAATAAAATCTTCATACTCCCCAAGGGTATGTGCCTTGTCTAAAGCTTCATAGTACGCCAAACGGTTCTCTACTTTTAAAATCACAGGAGGAAAGCCACTTTTCATCAGTTCAAAATTCATAAGTAGCCGTGAGGTTCGTCCATTGCCATCTGAAAAAGGGTGTATGCCCACAAAATCAACATGAACCCTACAAGCTCTCTCCACAGCATGAAGGGTTTGAGCTTCACTCTTATACCAAGATACAAAAGCTTCCATTTTACTTGGCACTTCAATAGCACTGGGTGGACGATGATTAGCACCAGAAATTAGTACATTGATATTCCGATAACTCCCTGCATTTTCATTATCTATGTTTTTTAAAATAAGTGCATGTAACGATTTAATCGTATATTCACTCAATATCTCATCTTTGCTAACCAAGCCCTCCACAAACTCAATTGCCTCTTTATGGTTAATGGCTTCAAAATGCTCACGCAAACTTTTACCACCAATGGTTATGCCCTCTAAAGCCACTTTGGTTTCATTGAGCGTTAGTGTATTTCCCTCAATTGCATTAGAGTTATATGTCCAACGCACTATTAAGTCTTCTCTTAAATTCGACACTATGGTAGGATGTAAAGGACGATAACTGTCTAATTTGGCTTTTTGTTGGTCTAGTTTTTTGAAATTCATGGCTTATTATAGCAGGTATTTGGTTATGAGTATTTTCTTCTATTATTTATGAACTGTCCATTTTGAGGATAAAGTTTTTTAATAATATTCGCATTCGTAGGGTGTCAATTTATTGCACCGTCAAATTAAATTCAAATATCTCATCAACTCTAATTCAAAAACATTGTTTTTGTGGTGCATTAAAATGCACCCTACGGTGTATAAACCTATCTTTCCTCAAGAGGAACTTTTATAGTGGTGCATTAAAATGCACCCTACGGCGTATAAACCTCAATTTTAAATATGCTTATTTATTAAATTAAACCCAAACTATTTTCAATACTCTCCTCTATAAATTTTAAAAGCTCATTTTTGTCATTAATCGCTTTTAAATATTCACTTCTATGTTCATTTTCAATAAGTGGAGGAATAATATTATTTTGAATGGCTTGAAAAGCCATTAGAAGTCTTCCAACTCTTCCATTGCCATCGGCGAAGGGGTGTACTCTTTCAAATAAAATATGAAACTGGGCAATATCTTCTAAACTCATATTGTTACTCTTAAATCTATAAAGTAGATTTTCTAAGTCATTGGAAATTTGATGGGGAGAGGAGAGTTTTATCTCTACCCCTTTTATGTGTCGTTCATCTAATCTATATGCTCCAATAGGTTTAGAGACAAACTGTGGCACTACATGTAGAGCATCTTCAAACATAATGGCATGAATATCTTTTATAAAACTAGCGTCCATAATATTATCTTTGTTGCTAGCTTCACGAACTATGACATCATACGCTTTTGCAAAACCTAAGATAACAAGTTGTTCATGTAAAGGCTTATCTCCAGCCGTATTTCCATGTTCAAGTAACTTTTTAGTTTCCCCAAATGAGAGGGTTGTTCCTTCCATGGCATTCGAGTGATGCGTAATTGAAACTCTTAATTGTCTAAAAAGTTCTTCTCTTTGTTTTAGCGTAAGTTCATTTAGTTTTTGCATATTTTACTCTCTACCTTGGTTATTCTAAAAATATATCTAGCTGAATAAGAAGCTACAAAAACTTCAACATCTCCTCTTCAATCTCCTCTTTCTCTACTATCACTGTATGTTTAATTGCTTTAGCAAAAAGACCATCTATCATCTTTGGAGAGGTGACGTTGGTGTTGGCTTTTATCCACGCTATCGCTTCGGTGTCTTCGGTAATATTTTCTTGACCCAATGCACGTGCTACGGTTGGTGAGAACTTTGTCCATTCGGCTGTGGAGTAGATGATGCTTTTTAAATCTTTGGGGGTATCTTTTTCATACGACTTCATACAGGTTGCTGTGTGAGGGTCCATAATGTATCCCTCTGAAGCATATTTGGCAATGTAGGCTTCACATTGGTCATCTTCAGAATAAGTGGCTGAAAAATCTTCTTGAATTGCCTCTTTTTCTTCTTGGGTCA
>JALSHP010000244.1 GCA_026982175.1 Campylobacteraceae bacterium | reverse complement strand
CTTAAAAAGGGGGGGTATTTTCTTTATATTCTTAAAATAAAAATGTAGTTTTTTATCACTTTAGCTTAAAATATAGTTTTAATATGTTTAAATATATTAAAAGAGAGAAGATGGCTAAACCTAATCCTCTCTTCCCTCCTAATAAGCCTAAAAAGAGTAAACTAAGCCTGTAGTTCAGCCAACTTTTCTTTAACCTCTTGCACATGATTTTTTACACGTACTTTTTCCCATTTGTAAGCAAGTGTTCCCTCTGGTGAAATTAAAAAGGTACTTCGTACTACGCCCATGTACTCTCTACCCATAAACTTTTTGAGTTGCCACATACCAAAACTTTTGCAAAGCTCTTTCTCTTCATCGGCTAGGAGTGTAATTTTTAGCTCTTTTTTCTCTATGAAGTTTCTATGTTTTTTAGGACTATCTGGGCTAACTCCTAAAATCATGGCTCTCATTCCTGTAAAATCAGGAACTGCTTCTGTAAAGTCACAGGCTTCGGTAGTACACCCTGGTGTATTGTCTTTTGGGTAGAAGTAAAGCACAATCCAACGCCCTTTAATGTCCCTAAAACATATCTCTTCTTCATCTTGATTTGGCAGACAAAAGTCTGGTATGGCATCACCAATTTCTAGCATAGGTATATCCTTATTATTTTTTCGCTAGTATAGCAAAATGAAAACAAAAGAAGAATTATTACACGAAATAGAAGCCATACTTACCTATAAACCAGAAAACAAAACAAGCATTAATCCTAATTATTTAGAATTTTTAGAAATTGAAGATTTAGAAAATATTAAAAAAGGACTTTTGAATAAAATGGGAAAATTAAAAGAAGAAGATATTGCGTGGTTAGAGCAGTTTAAGAAGTATGACTAGCCACATAAACCTCTGCGTCCCAACACTCAATGCCAAACTCCAAAGCAACTTTTGCCATAATCCCTGTACCCTCTTCATGTAGCAAGTTCTTCTGCTCATCATAGACTCTAGCACTCTCTACGGCACAAGAGGGACTTCGGTCTTTACCTATAAATAGCTCTATGTCAGGATTATTGTAGAAAAAATCTTCAGCATAGCGTATGAGTGGGATTGAGATGTTTTTTTCTGTCTCATTAGAGAGTGCTACCACACCCTCTTTGGTTTTAAGCAAGTCCATTGTTGGACGTGGTGTACCAAAACAAGCATCTTCAGGGCAAAAAGGGATGAGTTCAGTATCTTTTAAAAGTTCCAATAGCCTTTCATTGAAATTATCTCTAGCATCATAACGGCAAGAACACCCTAAAAGACAGGCTGAAATGGCTACTTTTTTCATGTTATTCACAAATCACCACAGATTTAACTTCTGTAAACTCTTCCAATGCCCATTTTGGACCCTCACGTCCTACCCCTGAAAGTTTTGAGCCTCCATAGGGTTGCACGTCAAAACGTAAGGTTGGAATGTCATTAATCACCACACCACCACACTCAGCTTCATCAATGAAACGTTGCGTGGTTTTTAAATTATTGGTAAAGATGGAGAATTGTAAACCATAGGGTGAGTTGTTCATCTTTGCCATCGCCTCTTCATAACTTTGTACTTTGACCAAAGAGACAATGGGTGCAAAGACCTCTTCACAAACGATTTTCATCTCATCGGTCACATTTGCCATAACAGTCGGAGTAAAAGAGCCATCTATCACTTCTGCACCAGTAAGCAGGCTTGCACCTTCATTTTGAGCCGAAGCAACCCACTCTTTGGCACGATGAAGCGACTCAGCATCAATGAGTGGACCCATAAAGGTCTCTTCATCATAAGGAGAACCTACTTTAAGTGTTTTAGTCTCACGAGCGATTACTTCTGCAAAGGCATCATAGACATCAGCGTGAACATAGATACGCTGTAACGAGATACAAACTTGCCCAGAGTTCACAAATGCCCCAAAGGCACAACGTGAAGCAGCATACTCAATGTCAGCCGAAGCATCTATGTATGTCGCAGCATTTCCACCTAACTCTAAGCTTACCTTTTTAATCCCTGCTTGTTGGGTAATGATGTTGCCCACAGGCACCGAACCTGTAAAAGAGAGAACTCTTGGGATGTCACTCTTTACTAAGGTACTTCCTACTTCCACATCGCCATAGACGACAGATAGAGCATCTTTAATGGCACATTCAGAAGCGTTAAAGAGTTTGGCTAATTTATACGCCGTAAGTGGGGCTTCAGGTGTGGGCTTTAAGACCACAGCATTTCCTGCACCAAGTGCAGGAGCAATCTTATGTGCCACTAAATTTAGAG
>JALSHP010000243.1 GCA_026982175.1 Campylobacteraceae bacterium | reverse complement strand
CTATAACCTCTTTGCTTTTTAAACCTCTGTTGATTAAATCGCCTACAAAAATAAGACGTGCATTTTTTGGTAGTTTAGCGACTAAAGCCATCAACATATCAAACTCTCCGTGAACATCTCCTATGATGTAGTGTTTTGAGTTCATCTCTTCTCCTCCTTTATTGGATATAATCTAAGCACATTTTCACTCTTATCAATGGTTGTTTGACGGTGTGCAATGGTTATGACTGTTTTATTTTTAATATAATCATCTAAGGCATCTAGTAATTTTGTCTCTGTATCGTTATCTAGTGATGATGTTGATTCATCAAAGATAATTACCTTTGGTCTATCTAAAAGAACTCTTGCAATAGAGAGTCGTTGTTTCTGACCACCTGATAATTTTGTTCCATTTTTACCGATAATTGTATCTAGCTTTTTAGGTAACTCTTGGACAAACTCATATAGTTGAGCTACCTTTAGAGCCTCATACATCTCCTCATCGCTATACTCATTTCCTATTGATAGATTGTAACGCAAAGTATCATTAAACATTAGTGGAGATTGTAGAACAAAGCCGATATTTTCACGAATTTTTTCAAACCCTACCTCTTTGACCTCTACCCCATTGTAGAAGATTTTCCCTTTAGTAACAGGATAGAGTCCCATCAAAATATTGGCAAGAGTACTCTTTCCACTACCTGTCTCGCCTGTAATAGCTACTTTCTCTCCTGCTTCAATCTTTAGGTTAAAATTTTTTAAAATAGACTTATGTTCATCATAAGCAAACGATACATCTCTTAGCTCAATAGAGGCTGTCTCTTTACCTCTGAATGGGTCTTTTTTCATCTCATAGTATGGCTCTTTTTTAAGGCGTAAAATATCATTGAGTCTATCCATCGCCTCTTTTGCATCGTGGTATGACTGAACAAATCTAAGTAATATATTCATAGGGGCTTGAACCATTCCTGCATAGACAAATATTGCCATCATCTCACCTATGCTCATCTCACCAATATAGACAAAATAGACAGCTAACATTTGAAAAAGAGTATTTGAATAGACCATCCAAAGTCGTGCCACACCTAAGGATTTAAACCACTTGACTTCGTACTCATAAGTTTTATCTCGAACCTCTGTTGCATCATGGTTGATTTTATCAAAAAAATGATTTTCTCTATTCTGTACACGAATTTGATTAAAGAGTTCAAGCCCCTCTACTAGAGAGTTATTAAACGTAGCAATAGTCTTATTTCTATCTTTCATCAGTTCAGAGAGTTTTTTAAATACCTTAACAAACATTTTTACGACAATAGGATTTATAATAAGAATGACCAATGCTAACTTCCAATTTAAATAGAGCAGTACAGCAGACATTCCAAATAGTTTTAGAAGTTGGATAACAATAGTACCCATACTACTAGATAGAAAATCTATAACCACTCTAATATCAGTTCCCATCTTAGAAGAGATAGAACCCGAACCTAACATATCATACTCACTCATAGATACTTTTTTTAGATGAAGGAGTATCTTTTGACGCATATTTAACCGTATCTCTTCGCTTACCTTATCAAGATAGGCATTTCGCATGATACCAATAATTACCACCAAAGCATGTAAAAAAAGGGTCAAGATAAAAACAATTAATATGTAATACTCAGCAGAATTTATCTGCACAAATTGGTTTATAAAATCGATAAACTTACCCTCTTTTCCAAGTAAGACTTCATCAACTAAAAATGGGATAAACAGAGGAATAGGAACAGAAATGAATGTAACGATTAAGGCTAGAACATTAGCAATAATAATAGGCTTTTTATAGAGCTTAACTTGCTCCAACAGATAATTAAATGTAATCATAGGGTCTCCTTTTATAGAGAAATAGTTATAAAAGTAGCAGTTTGAAGGGGTATAGAGATAATCTCTGATTTTAAAGTAGGGGGAAGGTTTATCCTTTATTTTTAATTTTGACAAAGGATTATATATGAAATATATTAACAAATAGTTAACAATAAAAATTAATACCTATCAAAGAGAACCCACGATACTCAACAGAATAATCTTTGTATTTAGAAGTTAATTTAAGAGCCTTTTTTTACTTTATGCAAATCTATCTTTTTAGGGTTTCGCTTAACCTCTCCTATAACCATACTCTTTTAAAGCCTCTTCTATGTTTTTTAGATTTTTTAGCTCTATCCATAAAATAAATAACGCTTGAAAATACATATATATGGAGTGCTACAAGTAGTAATAACTAGCCCTAAAATAAATTAATCTAAATACATAAATTGAGAAAGAAAAATAATGGTAAGCACAAACACAAAAGGTAACTGATGCCCTTTAAAGACAAGTGGTTGAATTTTTAAATACACTTGCATGAATCCTCTAACGCCTAACCAAATTCCTAAAAAAGCTTTTAATGCTAACATCATTTGAAAATGACTCATTCCCTCTTCACTAATGCTACCAAAAATTTGACTGATTAAATAGAGTCCTGTTATCACAGCGATAAGCAAACTAGGGGGTACAAGCTTACGAACAAATATCATAAAAGATTTTCTTGCTTTTTCATGCTCTTGGGCATCTAAAGTTTTTGACATCTTATTTAAAAATAGATTATCAGTAATCAAAAAACCACCATAGATAAAAGCGGCAAAGAGATGAATTGTTTTAACAAAAATAAAGAACATGAAGACTCCTATAACATTGTTTTAAAAATTATAGGATAAAAGAGAAGAGGTTTTCATGACATTTGTCATGAATAAAAGGAGATTACTCTCCTTTTTTATCAGCCATCATTGTAGGCTTAACCCCTCTTGGAGCGACCATCCAAAAGTTTCTAAGCTCATGTCGCCAGTTTGCTAAAATATGTTTTGCCACTTCACTGCCTGTTTTTTCAACATAGTCTTTAAGCAATGCTTTAAGCTCAAAACTCTCATCTTCCCACTCATCGGTGTCAATGCGTAAAGCTTCAACAAGTTCTGGATTTACTTTTTCATAGAAGTTTTGCCCCTCAATGTCATCATAAACAAAAGCTTTTCCTCCTGTCATACCAGCACCAAAGTTTACTCCTGTTGTTCCAAGAATGGCTACTACCCCTCCTGTCATGTACTCACAAGGGTGGTCTCCTGTTCCTTCAACTACGGCTGTAACACCAGAGTTTCTAACCGCAAAACGCTCACCAACTTTTCCATGAACATAGAGTTTCCCACCTGTTGCCCCATAAAGACAAGTGTTCCCACCAAGGGCAAACTCTCGACCAGCTTTAGGCGAGGTGATGACAATGTTACCACCATGCATCCCTTTACCAATGTAGTCATTTCCTGCACCCTCAATGTTGATGTTAATCCCTTTAGAAAGGAATGCCCCCAACGATTGACCAGATGTCCCTTTCATATTTAAAGTAATAGTACCATCAGGCAGACCAGCATTGCCATGAATGGCTGCAATCTCTCCTGAAATTCTGGTTGCAAAACTTCGGTTTAAGTTTCCAATCTCTTTGTTGAGTACAATTGGGGTTGAAGGGTCTTTGATGGTTGGCATTAACACTTCAATCATCTCTTTTTCGTACTCATTTTGGTCATAAGGTTCGTTGGATTCTACTTGACATGTATTTACCCCATCAAGCTTATAAAGCATCTCTTCAAGATTAAACTTCTTAGCAAACTCATCGTCTATCACTTTAAGAAGATGATTTTGACCCACTATCTCCTCTAAAGATTTGTAACCTAGTTGGGCTAAAATCTCTCTAATCTCTTCAGCGATGAACGTAAAGTAGTTAACCACTTTATCGACATTTCCAGAGAATTTTTCTCTTAGCTTCTCATCTTGTGTTGCCACACCCACACCACAGATGTTTAAGTGACAAACACGTAACATAATACACCCAACAATGACCAATGCACCCGTACCAAAAGCATACTCTTCAGCTCCTAAAATAGCCGCTTTAACAACATCTAGCCCCGTTTTGAGTCCACCATCAGTCTCTAAGGTTACGTTACCTCTAAGGTTATTGGCTTTTAGCGCATTATGTGCTTCAATGAGTCCAAGCTCCCAAGGGTTTCCTGCAAATCGTATAGAACCAATAGGTGCTGCCCCTGTTCCACCATCAGCTCCAGAGATGATGATTTTGTCAGCATAGGCTTTTGCCACACCAGCTGCAATGGTTCCCACACCTGCTGTTGAAACCAATTTAACGGCAACTCTTGCTTTTGGATTGGCTTGTTTTAAGTCGTAAATCAACTGTGCCAAATCCTCAATGGAATAGATGTCATGATGGGGAGGAGGTGAAATAAGTGTCACCCCTGGTTTGGTAAATCTAAGCTCTGCAATAAGTGGCGATACTTTAGAGCCTGGTAGTTGTCCACCCTCACCTGGTTTTGCACCTTGGGCTACTTTAATTTGTAGTTCAGTTGCCGAACGTAAGTACTCAGGTGTCACCCCAAAACGCCCAGATGCAATCTGTTTAATAGAGGAGTTTTTGTTTGTCCCATAACGCTTAGGGTCTTCGCCACCCTCACCAGAGTTTGACTTACCACCAATACGGTTCATCGCCATTGCCAAAGTGGTGTGTGCCTCTTCAGAGATAGACCCCATGGACATCGCAGCTGTTGAGAAACGCTTAAAGATAGCCTCTAATGGCTCAACCTCATCAATGCTAATTGGCTCTCGGTCTGAATTTAATTCATAGAAGTCTCGAATGAATTTTTTATCTCTTTTGTTAACTAAAGTCTTGACCTCTTCATAGTCAGCTCTGTCACCACTCGTCGCTGCTGTCTGAATGGCTTTAATCGTCGGACGAGAAAAGTCATGGAACTCTTCGCCTTTTTTGTATTTGTAATACCCACCTTTATAGAGGCTATTTTTCTCACCCTCAAAAGCAGTGGTAAAGGCTCTTTGATGCGTTGCGTTAATACGTGCATCAATATCTTCATAGTCTAATCCATGAAGTAAACCATGTGTTCCTGCAAAACAATCTTCAACTATCTCTTTACTTAGCCCAATGGTATCAAAAAGCCGTGAATTACGATAAGAAGAGATGGTTGCTATTCCCATTTTAGACATAATCTTCATGAGTCCTGCACCCATGGCACGTCTGAACTTTCTAAGTGTATGTACTAACTCTTCGCTCTCACCCTCAATCTCTCTTACTGTGTGGTATAACAAGTAAGGGAAAATAGCCGCTGCTCCATAAGCTAACATACAAGCAGCTGAATGTGGGTCAAACACCTCACCAGTACATGCCACAATACTCGCTAAATGGCGTACATCATTGGCTAAAAGCTCTTGACTTAAACGCCCAACTACCATGAGCATTGGGATTACTTTATTATCTTTATTTAATGCTCTGTCATCTAAAATAATGGTACGTACCCCATTGTCTCGTACGTCAAGCACAATTTTTTCTACAAGGGCATTTAAACTGGCTTTTAAATCATTGGTATAAGTGGTATCATACTGCCCTACTTTATAGGCAGCATCATACTTATCACTCTGCTCATCACCAAACTCTTGAAGTAGTGAGAACTTAGCCGCTGACATCACAGGCAAGACTGTTTTTAGTCGTTTTGCATGTTCAGCCGAATCAGATAAGATGTTTTGTATTGCCCCAAAACCTGTGTTGAGGCTCATTACCGTTTTTTCACGAATAGGGTCAATAGGTGGGTTGGTTACTTGTGCAAATTTTTGTTTAAAGAAATCTGTAAAGTTTCGTTGTTCATTTGAAAATGCTGCGATTGGTGTGTCATCTCCCATTGAACCTGTGGTCTCTTTACCCTCGGCTAACATTGGTTTGACTATTTCCCGAATCACTTCTAGTGTAAAGTTAAAATAACGTTGTTTCTCTTCAACTTCACCCTCAATGCACTTCACATTAGAGCTTAATCGTTCAGGTCTTGGCTTATGTTCTTGAAGATAGTCCATGTTTTTACCCAACCACTTATCATAAGGGTGAGCCACTTTTAAGTACTCATCAATATCATGAGACTTTAGCACTTTGGCATTTTTAAGGTCAATCCCCATCATCTCACCCGATTGTAAACGTCCACGCTCTACAATCTCTTCATCTGGAATTTGTAATACCCCATACTCTGAGGCAATGAGTAATCTATTGTCTTTGGTAATGATGTATTTAGACGGTCTAAGTCCATTTCTGTCAAGCACACACCCAATGTAACGACCATCGGTCATAGAGACAGCAGCTGGTCCATCCCATGGCTCAAAACAGGTTGAAGCATACTCATAAAAAGCTCTTAAATCTGAGTCCATATGAGGGGCATTGTGCCACGGAGCAGGAACAAGTGAACGGGCAGCTTTAAAGAAGTCTACCCCATTAACACGTAAAAACTCCATGAAGTTGTCGAGTGAAGCAGAATCTGACATGTCATCTTGAATCACATCTGTTAATCTTTTCATCTCTTCATCACTAAAGACATCCGACTTAGCAGTTGACATTTTAGCAGCCACGTTAAATCTGTTGGCAGTTACCGAGTTAATCTCACCATTATGGGCAATCATTCTAAAGGGTTGAGCCAGTTTCCATTGTGGTAAAGTGTTTGTTGAGAAACGTTGATGAAAGAGACAAAAGGCAATTTTAAATTCTTCATTACCTAAGTCCGTGTAAAACTCTTTGATGTGTGTTGGCATCACAAGCCCTTTGTATGACACAACAGAGGTAGAAAAAGAAGGAATGTAAAAAGATTTGTCCACAGAGAGTTCTGCTTCAATCTCTTTTCTTGATAAATAGACCAAGGCTTCAAAACGCTGTGTCGCCACGGCTGATTTTGGGGCAACAAACACTTGTTTAATCATTGGCAATGACGCTAAAGCTTGTTCTCCTAAAGCATCTTTGTTCACAGGAACGGTACGGGTATAGAGTACGTTTAAATCATTATTAGCACAGACAGTGTTAATAATTTCAAAATCAGCTTCATTATTAGAGAATACCATTGCCACAGCGTAAGTCTCTGGAAGTTCTATTCCCTCGTTAGAAGCCTCTTGAGCAAAAAATGACTTAGGAATAGAGAGAAGAAGTCCTGAACCATCACCTGTTTTACCATCTGCTGCGACTGCTCCTCTGTGCATCATTCGCGAAAGAGAGGTGATGGCATCTTCTAAGTTTTTGTGTGTTGGGTTGTTGTCAATCGATGCTAATAGTCCGAAACCACAGTTGTCTTTAAATGATGTAAAGAGATCTTGCATAAGCTACCTTTTAAGTATATGAGAGTACTGTTTTAGAAGTAATTACCCTAAAAAAATTGGGCTAATATTATCAGAAATTGAATTAAAATAGGTAAAATAGATGAGAGGTTTTATTCTCAACATAGCTAAAGCAAAAAATGAGGACATTATAGTAACAGTTCTCTCCTCTAATTCAATTGCAAAATATTGGCGTTTCTTTGGAGCAAGGCACTCCATTATTCAGATTGGCAACTTAGTCGATTTTGAAGTACAAGCATCTAAAAACAATTTTATGCCCAATATGCGTTCTCTCTCTCACCTTAGTTTTCCATGGGTTTTCTCTAACAATCATCTGCTTATATGGCAAAATTTCATTAAACTTTTTGAGCCTCATTTACAAGATAGTAGTGAAGTCGAGGAATTTTACTTTAACTTGCTTTTAGAAGTAGCCCAAAAATGGGATAAACAAAACCCAAAAAGATTAGCCGTTGAAGCCTATATTAAACTCTTAGCCCATGAGGGACGACTCTATGATAATGGATTTTGTTATGTTTGTGAAAAGGTGCTTGATGAAGAAGTAGGTCTTATGAGAGCTTTTTTACCTACCCATCCCCATTGTATCTACGCCTCTGCCCTTTCAAAACAAGAGATATTTGAACTTTTTAATACACAAAGTACCATTCATATACGTGATGAAAACGTTGAAAAACTTTATAGCATTTTATTAAAAGGTTTGTAAATATATGAAAAAACCCTATTAAAAACTAATATTTAATAATAAATCAGCAACTTTATTATATACTTTAGTACATCAAATTATATTTGAACATTCAATTCAACAAAGGATTATCTAAAATGAAAGTAAAATATTCAGCTCTAGTTTTAGGGTTATTACTACCTATCACCTATATCAACGCGGAAATCTCGCTTACCCCTCCTAATGCACAAGCAGGAGAGTGTTATGCGAAGGTTGTCATACCTGCTAAATACAAGACGGTTGAGGAGAAAGTTCTTGTTCAAGAAGCTTCTAATAAAATCACTGTTACCCCTGCCAAATATGAATGGATTAGCAAAAAAGTAGAAGTCACTCCTGCAAGTACAAAACTTAAAACTATTCCAGCAACTTATAAAAAAGTTACAGAAGTCATTGAAGTTAAACCTGCAACACATTCATGGAAAGTAAGTTTAAAACGACATGCAGCTCCTGTGAGTAAAGAGATTTTAGTAGCAGCAAAACTAAAAGGTGTTGATTTAGATAGCGTTAGCCCTAACACATGTTATAAAGAGTATTTTACACCAGAATCATACAAAACAGTAACAGAAGAGGTTGTTTTACAAAAAGCAACAACAAAAACTAAAATTATCCCTGCAAAATATGAGATGGTTGAAAAAGTTATTGAAGTAACACCTGCTTCTCAAAAAACAATTACTGTTCCTGCAACTTATGAGTATACTGAAGAGAAAGTCTTAGTAGAAAAAGAGAAAACCGTATGGAAAAAAGGGGTTAACCCAGCACAAAAGCTAGATGGTGCAACAGGTGAGATTATGTGTTTGGTTAAAGTACCAGCAAAATATAAAACTATTAAGAAAAAAGTGGTTAAAACTCCTGCGACAACCAAAGTAGTTGAAGTTCCTGCAACAAACAAAACAATTAAAGTTAAAAAACTTGTATCTGCTGCAAAAACAGAAACCATTGAGATTCCTGAAGTTAAAAGCACTATTGAGAAGAAAGTCTTAGATAAAAAAGCAAGTTTTTCATGGATTAAAGCAGGAGAAAGAGTTGAAAAAGGGTTTAGCTATACAGGTCATAAAATCTGTCTAGTAGAGACTCCTGCACAAACCAAAAAAATTGTTAAAACTGTTCTTGATGTTCCTGCTTCAACTAAAGAGATTACCATTGAGCCTACTTACAAAACAATTAAAGTTAAACAACTTGTAGAGAAAGCTAAAGAGATTAAAACGCCTATTGAAGCTGTTTACAAAATGCTTAGTAAAAAAGAAAAAGTATCTGAATCTCACCAAAGTTGGGAAAGAATTCTTTGTCAAACAAACATGAATCAAGATGTTATTCTTAAGATTCAAAAAGCATTAAAAGATAAAGATTATAACCCTGGTAAAATTGATGGTGTTCTTGGACGTGATACACGACTAGCACTTGACAAATACCAAAGAGACAATTCACTAGCAACTGGTGGAATTACGTATGAAACATTAAAAGCACTTAACGTAGAGCTTTAATATCTTCATCCTAAACCCTTGTCTTAAGGGTTTAGATTTTATCTTTTAAGCATTAAATTTCATCTTCATGCTTTACCCCCCTATCAAAGGTAACCTCACACTTTTACCCAATAATGAAAATATCTTGAAAAGTAATTGCCAAAAGGCTTTAAAATAAATATGTTATCATTACATAATTTTAATACAATTTACCAAAGGATAATCAATGGCAAGTGGATTTTTTGCAGTTTTTGATGACATAGCAATACTCATGGATGATATGGCAACCATGAGCCAAGTAGCAACTAAAAAGACAGCTGGTATCTTAGGAGATGACCTAGCCGTAGCAGCTGAACAAGCTTCAGGCTTTTTAGCCTCTCGTGAACTCCCTGTCATTTGGGCAATCTTTAAAGGTTCAGCACTCAATAAACTTATCATTTTACCATTGGCATTTTTACTCTCTGCTTTTGCCCCTTTTCTCATTGCACCCATCCTTATTATGGGGGGAATCTATTTAGCCTATGAAGGTATGGAAAAAATCTATGAGTATCTTTTTCATAAACAGACAGAAAAAAAGGGCAATCATGTTGTCACGAAAACCAAAGAAGAGCTACTTGCCTATGAGAAGGTCAAAGTAAAATCTGCCATTCGTACCGACTTTATCCTCTCCATTGAGATTATTATCATTGCATTAAGTGCCGTAAGTCAAGAGGAGCTAATGGTTCAAATTGGGGTGGTAACTTTTGTTGCTTTTCTAGCGACTGTTGCCGTTTATGGCTTAGTGGCACTCTTAGTTCGTATGGATGATTTTGGATACAAACTTGTAAGTATAAACAACGATGCTAAATCATTTATGCATAAATTTGGGCAACTGCTTATTGCTTCATTGCCTAAGGTTATCCGTGCATTAACAGTCATTGGAACCATTGCAATGCTACTCGTTGCTGGAGGAATTTTTGTGCATAACATTCACGCCATTCATGATGCACTCTCTGGCATACCAACGATCTTAGGAGAACTACTCATTGGGGCAATTGTCGGAACATTGGCACTTATTCCGATGGAGCTGTATCATCAAAAACAAAAAGTTTAAAAAAAATACACAATCTAACCACAAAAATAGCCTATAATCTTCCCATGAAAGAGTAGGTTTTCCTTCCTGTTTTAAGAACTCTTTTCATATATTATATAGAGGTATTCTCTTAGAATGCCTCTAACTTCTTTCATTATGGTCTCCCACTTAATAATCGTTTATAAGCATCTACTAAAGAGCTATAGAGTGGTACAAAAATAGATTTTGATTGATTGCCCACTTTGATGGTCTGCTTCATGTCAAAATGTAGATGAATAGAGGTTTTTGTTGACCCCATATTATTAGAAACCAATCCCAAGCGTTGCCCTCTTTTCACTCTCTGCCCACGTTTTACCAAAATTGATTGAGAATCCATGTGCAAATAACGATAGGTTCTACCCGAATTACTGCGTAACTTGACGGTATATTGACCAATATAGGTAATTACCCCATCTTCTACGGCAACCGTATAGTATCTGTTTTTATCACAAGTAGCCGTTCGTATATCTACCCCTTGATGCCCTTTTCCTCCTGCACAAAGTGGCATACTCCAGCCACGTTTTTCACAAAAGTTATCATGCCAAGGGTATTGGTAGTTTCGTAAATCACAGAGACTTCCTCTCTCTCCTAAATACCCCCCTATGCCATAGACTTGGGAGTTAATATAGGCAGGAGCGTGTTCAATGGGAAAACGAATTCCTGGAGCATAAATATAGTTGTCTCCCCTTCTTCCCACACCACTCTTAGCAGGAACCAATGCCCCTGGTGCTGTGTAGCTAAAGCCTTTGTAATCTATAGGAGGCTTAGGTTTGGGATCAGGTTTAGTTTTTTTATCACAAGCTGTAAAAAAAAGCAAAGAGACAACAAACAGAGCAACTACACTTCTCATGGATGCCCCCCTACCATTTTAAGTCTCCCATAGAGATTTCTAATAAACTCCTCTTGGGTACATCTTTTATCTGTTTTAGGGTTTTCACACTCTATGGAGATGGCATAGTTTGCACCATGTCGCTTAAATTCAGCGACCATAATCCCTTCAGATTCTGAAATCTCTAAGGCAGCTGCTTTTTGAACCATCTTTTGAAACTCTGGATTTTGAGGAGAGACCGACTCTTGATAGGTTCTGTCTCCCTCAAAAAGTAGTGTCGCCCCATTTAAACTAAATGAGATAGAGTAAAAGCCTTTATCGGCAACAACCACCATGCTCTTGTTTTCAATGAATGAAGTAGAGAGATAGACAGGTAATCTTACCTCTTTAATCCCCTCAAGCAAAACCTTGGGGTAGGCTTTAGAGCTTTTCTGTTGTGCTGACTTCTCAACACTTGACCAATCAACATCCAATACACCTCCTGCTTGAAGCAAGAGCATAAAAGATAGATTTAAAAATATTAAACGCATAAGGTAACTCCTATAAACTATTTGTGAAGTATAACCTAATCCCACTTGGTACATCTAAAATCTTCTGGTCGATAGACCAAACAAGCTCGTTTGGTACATCCACCTCTAAAACAGCTATTACACCCATCAAACCAAGCTTTACAATTTTTAGGAACAATCATGTCGCTCTGTTTATTCTCAATAATCACTTCTTGTCTCCCATCGTCAAATATAACTTTTTTCACCTCTTTAGCGACACGATAAGCTAAGGCATAATATGCCATATCATCTGTACCTATTTCAGGAACTACGCGTTTAATCTTAATGGTCACGTCATCATTATTTAAAGTGATGGCACTGTTATCTACACTCACACGGTTTGAACCAGAAGTTTCAGTCATTCGATAAAGCAGTAAATTATATTTCTTAAAATCTATATTCTCATTTTGAATCTTTTCCAAAAAGTCTGTTTTGCTATTCCAGTTGCTATCATTACCTACTTTGGTGACAAAAGCATCAAGTTGTGTTTGTGTAGCAATTAGTTTAGAGGGAAAGTTAGCATAAGCATTTTCTCTAAAGGGTATCTCAATGGCTTTAATCGTTTCAGCTGTTGCACTCTGTGTGCTTAGTTTTTGCGTATCGGTTGAGCAAGATATAAAAATCAATGCCAAGCTTAATAGTAGTAGTGTTTTTTTCATCTAAAAATCCTTCGTATAATATAAAACCATATTTTACATGAAAAATGTGTATAAAAAATGTTTTAACACCTCTTAACTCTTAACAAAAATTAAGCTAAAATACCCAAAAATACAAAGAGAAAAAATGTCCCAAGCAAACGCCATACACTTAAAAGATTACCAAGAACCAAACTTCAAAATTAACTCCGTAAACCTTAGCTTTGAGCTAAATAAGGATTATACTACCGTGACCAATGTTATGGCGATTTCAAAAGTCAATGAGAGCGTCAATAGTTTAGCACTCGATAGCATTGATTTGGAGTTAGAGAGCATCTTTATAGATGAAATTGAGAGCAAAGATTTTAACTATGAAGATGAAGTGCTTAGCATTCATAATGTACCTCAAAACTTTACTCTCAAAATTGTCAATAAAATTTACCCTGCACAAAATACAGAGCTAGAGGGCTTGTACCTTTCGAGTGGGATTTATTGTACCCAAAATGAGCCAGAGGGCTTTAGACGCATTACGCCTTATCTTGACCGACCTGATGTTATGTCGGTGTTTACTACGACCATTATTGCCGATGCTTCAAAGTATCCTCTTTTACTTTCCAATGGAAACAAAGCTTCTGATTACCTAAGCTTAGAAGATGGACGACACACGATGACATGGCATGACCCACACCCTAAACCCTCTTACCTTTTTGCTTTGGTTTCAGGTGACTTAGGGGTGGTAAACGATGAATTTACCACAGCTTCAGGCAACAAAGTTGAACTTAATATCTACTGTGACTTAGGCAATGAATCCAAGTGTCACCATGCGATGAAATCCCTCAAAGAAGCGATGGTTTGGGACGAAGAGAAGTATGGTCGTGAGTATGACCTTGACATCTACAACATTGTAGCCGTTGATGCTTTTAATATGGGGGCAATGGAGAACAAAGGGCTAAATATTTTCAACACTTCAGCTGTCTTAGCTGACGCAGATGTGGCGACCGATGATAACTTTATGCGTATTCAAAGCATCATCGCCCATGAGTATTTTCACAACTGGACAGGTAACAGAGTCACTTGTAAAAACTGGTTTCAACTTACTTTAAAAGAGGGCTTAACGGTTTTTCGTGACCAATGTTTCTCGGCTGATTTAAATTCCAAAGAGGTGCAACGCATTAACGATGTGAAAGCTTTGAGAGGCTACCAATTTGTCGAAGATGCCTCTCCCACAGCTCACCCCATTCAGCCAAAGTCTTACCTCTCTATGAACAACTTTTACACCTCTACTGTTTACGAAAAAGGGGCAGAGGTCATTCGCATGGTTTACACCCTTTTAGGTGAAGAGACTTACCGAAAAGCAACCGACCTCTACTTTGAAACCTTTGATGGTCAAGCTGTTACGACTCAAGACTTTTTATGGGCAATGCAGGAGGCTTCAGGCATTGACCTTAGCCATTTTGAACTTTGGTATGACCAATCAGGAACGCCCACACTTAAAGTGGAAGATGCTTTTGAGAATGGGGTTTACACGCTAACACTCACACAGATTGTTCCTAATGCTGTTGATGGAACAGAGCAAAAACCGTACTATTTCCCGTTTACCATTGGACTTTTAGATAGCAATGGCGAAGAGATTTTAGAAAAAATGCTTATTGTCTCCAAAGAGCAAGAGAGTTTCACTTTTGAGGGCTTAGAGGCACAACCAAGGCTGTCGCTTAACCGTGATTTTTCTGCTCCTGTTATGGTGGAGTATGCCAATGCAGATTATCCATTTTTGATGCAACACGACAAAAATGCTTTTGCCCAATATGATGCCACCCAAACTTTTGCCATTGAGAGTATTGAGAAAGTGATGCAAGGTGAAGCTGTTGATGAAGCGTTTATTGAAGCCTATGGTAAAGTGTTAGAATTGGACATTGACCTCTCTTTTAAAGCTCTGTTGCTAGAGTTACCAAGCATTGGTACCTTGATGCAACGCCAAGAGGTCGTGGACTTTGAAGTGCTTCAAGAAGCAAAAGAGACTTTTGCTCTTGCCATTGCCAAAGCCCATAAAGCAAAATTTTTAGAACTTTACCACGCACATCACGAGTCAAAATCAGGCATAGAGAGTGAAGATATTGCCAAACGAAGCCTAAAAAATATCTGTTTACAACGCCTAGCTGTACTTGATGAAACAGCAATTATTGAACTGGCACAACAGCAGTATGTCGATTCTAACTCTATGTCTGACCGAATGGTGGCATTGAACATTGTTGAAAACTCAAAAAATCATTATGAGGAGTATGAGCTACTACACTTTTACCTAGAGTACAAAGAGAACACCTTGGTGATGAACAAATACCTCGCCACCAAAGCTTCCTCTTCAAGAGAGGGCTTACTCCAAAGGGTTAAAGCCTTAGAGAGTGATGAAGTTTATGACATTAAAGTTCCGAACTTAGTCCGTTCGCTCATTGGTGCATTTACAGGAAACTACCAATACTTTCACGCCAAAGATGGTTCGGGTTACCAATATTTAGCCGACAAACTCATAGAGCTTGACCCTATTAATGCACAAATTGCTTCACGTTTAGCAGGAGCATTTAAACTCTATAAAAAGATGAATGAGACCAATCAAAAGCTTATGAAAGTAGAAATAGAGAGAGTCTTAGCGACTAAAGATTTGTCTAAG
>JALSHP010000242.1 GCA_026982175.1 Campylobacteraceae bacterium | reverse complement strand
TTATGTTATGAGTATTATAATCTAAAAAGATGAGAGGAAAATGAGTTTTAGGAGAAAGTAGAAATAAGCCAAGCTTAATAATAATATCTCTACACTTTCAACAATAAAAAAACCTTAAGGAGCAACCTATGAAAAATATTATTTATTTCTACTTCACCACAATGCTTCTTAACCTATGGCTCTAGCCTACTACTTTTCCTTACTGATAACTTTATCATTTTTTTAGCACCATATTTTGTTCGATAAAATCGAACCTACGGATATTTACACAATTTTTTAGGATAGAACCATGGAATGGACAATAACAACTTTTTTATTAGCAAATTTAATTTTAATTTTAGGCTCAATTTTACAGATGGCAACGGGGGTAAGTATGGGAATGATAGTTGTTCCTTTTTTAGCAATTATATCCTATACCCTCGTACCTGTTCCTATCATCTTTGGCTCATTGCCTTTTTTGATTATGATGGTATATAAAGGGAGAAAACATATAGATACGCAGAATATGTTTCAAGTCAATATAGGTATGATTTTGGGTATTTTTGTGGCTATTTATCTTCTAAAAAACATTCATTTTGACTACTTAGGTATTTTGTTTGGACTCTTTATTTTACTTTCTGTCTTCATTAGCATGAGAGTAAAATCCTTTAAATTAAGCAGTTCCATCAATTATATAGGTGGATTTTTAGCAGGACTCATGGGTGCTATGGCAGCCGTGGGTGGGCAGATATTGGCTCTACTTTTTCAAAATCACCCTTTAGAGTCTATTAAGGCTACTT
Organism: Campylobacteraceae bacterium; assembly: GCA_026982175.1. GTDB lineage: Bacteria > Campylobacterota > Campylobacteria > Campylobacterales > Sulfurovaceae > UBA1140. The sequence continues at coordinate 1,493 of JALSHP010000242.1, read as the reverse complement.
TAGCATTTTTATATTTGATTTTTTCTGTTGTCATGTTAGTAGTCTTTTATCTATTTGGTGCGTTTTCACAAGCAGAGATGATTTCTAGTTTTTACATCATGCCTGGATTTATTATCGGATTTTTTATAGCCCCCATCTTTACCCAATATATTAATCCTAAATATGCCAAAATTATGGTTTTAAGCATGGCTACTTTAGGGGCTTTGATTTTGATAGTTAAAGGGCTTATATAATGGAAAACTTATATACAGGAGCAATGTTTCTCTCCATTCTCTCCTTTGCATTCGCTACAGCCATGAGTCCTGGTCCAAACAACTTTATGTTACTCTCTTCAGGGCTAACTTTTGGTTACCAAAAAACCATGCCCCACATTATGGGGGTGATGGTAGGTTTTCCCCTAATGGTCATGGCTGTTGGTTTGGGTATGGGAAGCGTGTTTGAGCTTTACCCTTGGCTTTACAATGTTCTAAAAGTTGTGGGCATTGCCTATTTATTATGGATGGCATGGAAGATAGCCACGTCAAATTCAACCATGAGTGTCGATGATGAGGTAAAAAAACCTTTTACTTTTGTTCAAGCTATGCTGTTTCAATGGGTCAATCCCAAGGCATGGGTCATGGTTATTACAGTGATGGGGTCGTTTATCACCTCTACCCAACAAGCTTTTTTACAAGTACTGATTATTGCCCTTATTTATTTTTGCATAGGTTTGTTGTCTACCAATTTTTGGGCTTTGGGTGGGGTTTATTTGCAGAGGTTTATTTCTAATGAAAAAAGAGTTAGAGTATTTAATGTTTTGATGGCGTTGTTGATAGTTTTTTCACTTGTGCCGTTTGTTTACTAAACTACAATATGTTATAGTTTTTGTAGTTTATAAAAGGCACATCATGCAAAAATATCTAAAAGCCACCAACATAGTAGACTATCAAACCAAAGAAGTTCACACCTTAGCCATGAGCCTTGCCAAAGGGTGTGAGAGTGACACGCAAATAGCCAAAAATTGTTTTGAATATGTACGTGACCACATCAACCATTCAGGTGACCATAAAGATGAGATTACTACGCTTAAAGCGTCTGATGTGCTAAAATATAAAACAGGTTGGTGTTATGCTAAAAGCATTCTCTTAGCAGGGTTGTTACGAGCCAATGGCATTCCCACAGGCTTTTGTTATCAACGGCTCTCTTGTTCGGAGTACAAAAAGGACATCTATTGTCTGCATGGATTAAATGCCATTTGGCTTAAAGAGTTTGGGTGGTACAGAGTTGATGCACGAGGCAATAAAGAGGGAGTCAATGCTCAGTTTAATCCTCCTTTTGAACAGTTGGCATTTGAGATAGGAGAGCATGAGTTTGACTTGCCAGAGGTATTGGCTGAACCTTTAGATGAAGTGCTTTTTGCTTTAGAAACTTATGACACTTATGCTAAGATGATTGAGAATTTTCCTGATGTAAAAGAAATATAATGAAATTTAGCCTAAACCCTAAAAAGTACG
>JALSHP010000241.1 GCA_026982175.1 Campylobacteraceae bacterium | reverse complement strand
AGTTCGATATTTGTTTTCACTTGCTACTTCATTGGCTTTGGCGTAAATTTTTTTAATCACATTTGCCCCACCCCCAACAAAACCAGTCTCAATGTTCCCCGTTGTCACTAAAATAGGTACTTCTAGTTTCTTGGCAATCTGCACAGCCATTGTGGTCTTACCTGTTCCTTGCTCTCCTGAAAACATAATGTTGAAAATATCTTCTATGCCATATTTAGAATACAAGGCAATATTTTTAAGCATATCGACCAAGTGGTGAATCTCTTCTTTAATGTCATCATACCCTATGATGTCATCCATTGAGCCTTTTATCTCTTTGGGTTTATAGACTTTAAATTTGTCACCCCCTCCAAGCATCATCATGCCAGAGCTTTTAAGCATAAACAAAATAAGTCCAATAAAGAGTAAATCCAAAGCATGTTCACTTATAAAACTTAAAATAATAAAGTCAGGAACATTGCTCTCTTTTTTTAACCATTGATAGTTAATATTCGCCTTTATCAACTCTTTTTCAATGCTTCGGGTAATCGAATAAATCGGTAAATTTTTAATCTCTTTACTCAAATTACCCTCTTGAAAAATAACATCAACATTTAAAGCTTCATCAACAATAAAATAAACCTTATCAGCCCCTAATAAATCTCCTAAAGCAGATTTATTAGCATCAAAATACTTTACCTCTTCCAAGTTTTTAGAGATTTTTTCCAACTCAGTCTCTTCTTTATTCATGTTCGACAAAGATTTAGCCATAAAAATACTCATGTCCAAAATAAGCAAGACAGAAATCGCCATGATAACTTTTTGTTTGGTAGGAATATTTTGCGTCGCAGGTGCTGCTTCTTGCAGTTTTTTCTCTATATTTTTATAGAAGTCTGATTTTTTGATTTTTTCTATTAGTTTTTTTAGCCAGTCGGTCATGGGTTACTCTTCCTTGATGTCTAATTTTTTAGTAAATTCACTCTCTATCATCTCAATTGTAGGCAAAGAAGATATAAACTCTTTTGGTAAAACTTCTGTCAGCTCATACTCTGAAATACCAATGGGTTGGCTCATATTTCGCAAAGAGTATTCAGCCACTATCTCATCTTTCTCTTGACATAATATCAGACCTATGGTTGGATTGTCATCTTTATGTGCCAATACATCATCTACAACAGAACAGTAAAAGTTTATCTGTCCCGAATAACTAGGCTTAAACTCCCCTTTTTTCAGCTCAATAACCACATAGCAACGCAGTTTCAAATGATAAAATAGTAAATCTATGTAAAAATCTTTATCACTAACTTCCAAATGATACTGTCGCCCCACAAATGCAAAACCACTCCCCAATTCAAGCAAAAACTTCTCCATATGCTTCACAAGATTCAGTTCAAGCTCTCGTTCACGAAATGGCTCTGCCATAGTCACAAAATCAAAAAGGTAAGGGTCTTTAAAAGATTGTTGTACCAACTCACTATTGGTAGGGGGAAGTATGGCTTTAAAATTAGAGATAAGTTTCCCCTCTTTTTTATGCACTTCTTGTTTTATCTTTTCAACTAAAGTATCTCGCCCCCAACCCTCTTCTATGGTTCTTTGCATATACCAATATCTTAGCTCGTTGTCTTTTATTTTTTGGATAAGTGCCACATTATGAGACCATGAAACTTTAGTAATTAAAAAGTGTTTGTTATCACTATTTTTTAATTGTGCAACAGGCAGTTGCACAATTTCAATATCTCTGTACTCTTTGTAAAATTGAACCATTAGCATCATATTTCGTCGTGAAAACCCTTTGACTTTCGGTAATTCATTTTGTAAATCTATGGACAATCGTTCAATGACTTTAGCACCCCACCCCTCATCTCTTTGCTTTTTTTCAAGTGCTTTTCCTACTTTAAAATAGAGTAGAATCATCTCAAAATTTACATGACCTATGGCTCTTGTTTGTGAGGTTTTTATTTGTTCTTTAAGCTCTAATAGAAAATTATTGTAAGTTGTTGTGTTTGTGATTTCATTCATACCTGTTCCTCATTTATATTCACAACATCTAATTCAAAGTTAAACTCTTTATCGCTTACTTTTAAAGTTAGCTCTCTTTTTTCAAAACCTATTTGAGGATAAATCAAAAGAGCTTTAGTAGCACCTATTAAAACTTTATCTCTCCAGAGTTTAGCAACATCTTCAAATTTGACATCTTTTTGAGTTGTTAATATTTTCCATTTAGCATCAATTACAATAGTTTCATTATCAGACTCAACAACAAAATCAGGTTTCGCCTCTCGTTTTTCATCTCCAATAGAG
>JALSHP010000240.1 GCA_026982175.1 Campylobacteraceae bacterium | reverse complement strand
AAGGTATGTAGCAGTAGAGATGATAAGGAATGTATTGGAGGATATTATCAGTGGGGTAGAATTACTGATGGACATGAAAAGCCTGATAGTTCAGTACGTAACTTATTGTTAGCTTTAACAAATTATGCTGCTAGTAATGAGTTTGTAAGTTCGCAGGGAGAATGTAATTGGGATTGGACATGTGCAGATAAAAATGGAACAGAAAGGCAAAAATATTGGAATAAGCTTGATGGAAGTTATATTTGCCCAAAGGGATTCAAAATTCCAACTATCGAAGAAATAAATAACGAAACTAATTTCAATAATAATTTAGAATTGAATGATTTTCTGAAACTTCCTGCTAGTGGAATAAGATATGCAAGATATGACGGTGTTTATTTTGATAGTCCATACATGACATATTTATGGAGTTCTACGCCAAGTGGAGATAGGGCTATGGCTACATATTGGTTTGATAATAAAGCCTATAATGATACTATATATCGTGCAGATGCTATGCCAGTACGATGTATACAGTACTGAAAACTACGGAAAAATAATTCAGCTAAAATAACAATAAAAAATGAAATTACAAAAATACATAGAAAAACTAACAAATACGATGAGAAAAGACAGTACAAAGAAGAAAACCAGAAGTTTAATAAAAAAAAATGGTAGAGCAGAAGACACCAAAGATATATGGAATAAGTGAGAAACTTTAAACTTTAGGGTCAGGTGACAAACCACAAATCCAAACAAGAATCTAAGGGGTTTGCAGTTTAACTTCACACCCCTGCTGTTTAATCTTCACTCTTTAAAGCATAAAACTGAAAATAATTTTTAACGGTGCAATAAATTGACACCCTACGGATGCGAATATTTGTGAAAACATTACAATTTGAAATATTTCCAATAAAAATAAATATTTTATCTTAAAATACTCTATCCCAAAAAAAGGATAGCTCATGGGCGATAAGGATATTGTGAGTCAAGAGATTTTAAAAAATATTGCACGAGATGTGGCACGGCATATTTTGCATATAGAGATAGATGAAAATATGGAACTCATCGACAAAGAGTTTACACGCATAGAGAAAAGAGATGCTGATTTGCTTTTTTATCTCTTGAATTTACATAATAAAAATTAATTCAAATAAATTTATAAGATAAAAAACACCATACAGCCGTAGGTCGGGTTGCCCCCATCCCGACATAAATTCGCATAAATATAGGATAGATGGTTCAAAAAGAATGTATCTAAAAAATATATGCTAATATGGTTTTGTCGATACTTTGTGACTTTGAAGGAAAAGATAAACAGATGGTAGTGAACACCATCATTAAAAAACTGCTCAAACTCTCAAAAGAAGAACTGTTGGAATATATGCAAAGTAGGAAAGAACAGTAGTTATTTTCTACTCTATTACCACCACAGCAATGGCAAAACCACCATCATGGGCAATAGATAGGGAGGAGCTTTTAATCTGATGAAAGGCTTGTGCTTTTTCACTTAGCTTAAAGTGGGGTGCTTGTTTGTCATCTTTGTAGAGCATAATGTCATGAAAGCCAAGTTCAGCACCAATGCCACACCCTAAGGCTTTTGAGACAGCCTCTTTGGCAGACCAATACCCTGCGATACTTTCAGGCTTTTGTGAAAGGCTATTTTGTTCCTCTTTAGTTAGAAATCTATCTAAAAATTTCGTACCAAATTTTTTGACGGAGTTCTCTAAACGAGAAATGACCGTTATGTCTGTTCCAATTTTCATGAGCTTAGTATAATATAATGAAGCACAAAAAAGAGAGTAGTAGCATTAAAAGAGTTGTTCTTCTTTGTAAAACTCAATGTTTGAGATAATGAGCAAGTTGCTAATGAGGGCATTGAGAAAAATGATATAGATTGCACCCCATAGGGCAATCTGTGTAATGGTTCGGTTGAGAAGCTCATAGTAGAGATAATCATAAGGTAAAAGAGACGTAATGAGGGTGATATTGAGCCATGTTGAGACAAAAATAAGCAATGAGGTCAAAAGATAGACACTAAGTTTGGTCATAAGGTGAGGGTAGATGTAGATGACAAAAGGGTGAAAAACCAAAATAGACCCAATCGTCCAGATGAGTGTCGCCATGATAACCCATGATAGCTCAGCCGTAGTCAAAAAAAGAATAATAGGGGCAATGGTTAACGAAAGAATGAATCCAATGAGTATGGATTGAAAAAAGTTAACAGTAGAAGAGGAACTTTTTAGATTGGTCAAGCGTTTTTCCTATAATTTATTTATTTTTTTAATATTTAAATTATAGAAAAAATTAAGTTTGAGTAAGTTAAATTATTATTATTTTTATACTTAAAAATTTAATTTAAGTATAAAATAAGTTTTATTATGTTTTATACTATTAACTTGAGAACAATTGTTCATATTTTAGACTTTTCATGTCCGATATTCAGCATTGATTTTAACATAATCATAAGAGAGGTCACATCCATAAGAGGTGTAGCTTTCTTCTCCTACTCCAAGGTCACAGGTGACTTTGAAACTCTCATTTTTCATGATTTTGTAGGCTTTATCTTCACGTTCTTTGTCTAACTCTCTTTGTTCATTGGAATAGATGAGTAGATTATCGTAGTGAATGGTTAAGGTGGTCTCATCACAGGTAACGCCACTTGCCCCAATAGTAGAGGCAATTCGTCCCCAATTTGGGTCTTCTCCAAAGAGAGCAGTTTTGACTAAAAGAGAGTTAGAGAGTGCCATGGAGGCTTTTTGTGCCTCTTGGGTACTCTTTGCTCCTTTGACTTCAAAAGCGACCATTTTTGTTGCTCCTTCTCCATCTTTTAAAATCATCATGGCGAGTTCAAAGGTTATCTTTTCTAAAGCGATTTTGAACGCTTCTTTATGGTAAGCATTAGAGAGACCATTTGAGAGTAACATAATGGTGTCATTGGTTGAGGTGTCACCATCAACAGATATACGGTTAAAAGAGTTCTCGGTCGCCTCATCTAAAAGCTCTTCCATATCGGACTTGGGAATAGGTGCATCGGTTGTGATAAAACAGAGCATGGTCGCCATGGCAGGGTTAATCATTCCTGCTCCTTTACAGATACCTGCAATGGTAAAACTATCTCCATCATCAAGGGTGACTTTAAATGCTAACTCTTTTTTAAAGCTATCGGTGGTCATGATAGCACGGGCTGTTTTATCTGAATTTTTTGCACCGTAATTAAATTTAGAAAAAGCAGAAGTGATTTTTTCTTGGTCTAAACGATAGCCTATGACCCCTGTGGAGGACATAATAGGGTTTTGTACCTTTTGATGATTTTCAAGTGCTTTAAAGATAGCTTCAATATCTTCGATGCCTTTTTTACCTGTCATGGCATTGGCATTTTTAGCATTCATTAAGATAAAGTCAGTTTTAAAATCTTTAGGGTATTGTTGATAGTGCTTAATAGGAGCAGCTTGAAATTTATTAGAGGTAAACTTTGTGGTAATTTCACAAGGAACTTGGGAACGAATAAAAGCAACATCGCCATCTTTACTCTCTTTCATGCCCACATTCACGCCATCAGAGTAGAAGCCTTGTACATTGTTGAGTCCACCTTTTAGTGACAATAGGTTAAACATTTTGAATCTCCTCTGGTTTTATGTTTTTTCTTAATATTCTTCTTACTTTTTTAATCCCCTCACTAGGTCCAATGAGTAGCAGTTTAGAACCTGCTGTAATGGTGGTATCGCCTTTTGGCATGGGGATAAACTTGCCATCTCTGTGGCGTAAACCAATAATCGTTACATTGGCAATCTCTCTAAAGAAAGAGGCATCTTTAATCTTTTTGAGCGTTATCCAGGAGGTTTTACTAATTCGTGCCTCTTCCATATCGAGTGGGGTATCTTGTTTGTAGAGAAACTCTTGAAGTAGGTTCTCCATGTCAGGACGAATGGCCATGGCATTGATACGTTGTGCCATAATATTGGTAGGGGTGACGACTTTGTCTGCCCCTAATTTTAAGAGTTTCTCTTCATCAATAACTGTTGGTGCATTGGAGATAATGAGAAAAGGTCGTCGTCGGCGTATCTCTTTTTCGTAGAGACGTGCAGAGGCGATGGTGGCAATGTTATCAGCAATATTTGCACCCAAGGTAATAACCCCTTTGGCTGAAGAGAGGTGTGACTTTAGAATGGCTGTTTCTGTGTGAGGGTCAGCTGTTACAAAATAGGGATAGCTATATTTCTCAGCCAACTCTGCTAAGTTCTCATTGGGGTCAATGACCACAAAGGGAATGTGACTCTCACGTAGATGTTTGGTTACTTGAATGGTAAATTCATTATGGTAACAGATAACAAAATGTTGTTTGAGTCGTGCAATGTCATAGAGCATTCTTCTCTCCTTTATAACTTTAATTAGGTCTCCCTTATTAAGAACATCAACAATAATACCAATGGCAACCGTAAAAACTAAAAATCCAAAAATAATCAGTGAAATGGTAAAGATACGCCCTAAGTCTGAAATGGGGGCCATCTCTCCAAAACCAACCGTAGTAAAGGTAATACCTGTTTGATATAAGGCATCAAGTAGGGACATGTCATCAATAATAATATAACCAAATGTTCCAAACATCATGGTCAAAATAGTTAAAATAAGGGGGAGTCTAAAAGGGGCTAGTAGTAGATATAACTCATCATTTAGAGTTATATGGGGTTTTGAAGTTACTCGCCAGTTGAGAAACTTTAAAAATCTATTTTGTGTTGCCAAAATAGCGTAAGGGCGTAAGTTACGCCTCTGTAGTCTCTGCTGTAGCTTCAGCAGCTTTTTTCTTCATGGTTCTAAGTGTAGAAGCCGCTACTTTAATCTTTTTAGTTGTCCCATCTTCAAGTGTAATTTTTACACTTCTAAGGTTTGGAAGTTGTCTTCTTTTTGTCTTGTTGTTTGCATGAGATACATTGTTTCCAACCAATGGACCTTTTCCTGTTACATCACATCTTCTTGCCATAATAAATACCTTTTGTAATAAATAATGTTTATGAAGCACAATTGAATGGCTCATAAAAAGTTTTGCAATTATAGGGAATTAATACTTAAGTCGTGATGTTAAATTCGTTATAAATTAGCTATAATACGCAAAGTTTAATTTTAGGATAGTAAATGTTAATTGCCCCAAGTATTTTGTCGGCTGATTTTGGAAATTTGGCCCGTGATGTAGAAGCGATTTGTGAAGCAGGGTGTGACTTTGTACATGTTGATGTTATGGATGGTCATTTTGTACCCAACTTAACCATTGGTCCTGTGGTGGTCTCTTCAGTAGCCAAAGTTGCTACAAAACCTTTAGATATACATCTAATGGTAGAGAATAACAGTTTTTTTGTAGAGCTATTTGCCCCTTTAAAACCTGAATTTATCTCTTTTCATATAGAGGAGGAGAAACATCCTCATCGACTTGTTCAAAAAATTCGCTCTTTAGGTATTCGTCCTGCCATTGTTTTGAACCCACATACCCCACCAGAATCAGTAGAATTTCTATTGGCTGATGTTGATATGGTACTGCTTATGTCTGTTAATCCTGGATTTGGAGGACAGAAGTTTATCCCCTCTGTGCTTGAACGTGCTAAGCGTTTAAAAGCACTCATAGAACGACACAACCCTGATTGTTTGATTGAGGTAGATGGAGGCGTAAGTGATAAAAATATAGCACTTTTAAAAGAGGTAGGTGTGAATGTAGTAGTCGCAGGTTCTTATGTTTTTGGAAATGAGAATGGATATAAGGATGCTATTGACTCTTTAAAGGTATAATTTTCTCTACTTTGAGGGAAGTATAGAGGAGTATATGAATGAGAGTTAAGATATGTGGTATTACCAATTTACAAGATGCCCTACAAGCGATTGAAGCAGGAGCTGATGCCTTAGGATTTGTATTTTACAATAAATCACCACGTTATATAAAACCCAGTGATGCGAAAAAAATCATTGAAAAATTGCCTCCTTTTATAGGGAGAGTAGGGTTATTTGTGAATGAAGGGGTGGATACCATTGATACTATCTCTAACTATTGCGATTTAACCTTGTGTCAAATTCACTTTGAAGTGGATGCGGAAGCCTTAGATATGATTGGATCTAAAGCAATGCCTGTCATTCGGGCAAAAGAGCCTAAAGATATTTTGCAATATAAAGAGCGATACCGTTTGGTAGATGTCTATTGCGAAGCTTATGGAGGTTCAGGAAAACGGCTTAATTTAGAGTGGTTTGATGGAATAGATTGTTCTAAAATTATTTTAGCAGGTGGATTAACTGCTGATAATTTACATGAATTAAAAAAATATAATTTTTATGGCGTTGATGTAAGTTCTGGTGTGGAGCGAATGAAAGGTAAGAAAGATTATGAAAAGGTAAGTAAGTTTATAGCCAATGCAAAAAATATATGAAGCGTTAACAGCAGGATTTAGACGGAATGAGGGGTATCTCTCGGTTGCGTCTTATGAACGTATTGTTCGTAAACATGGTTCATTTCTTGAAGATTTTGATACAATTTTTATTTTATTACAAGCTTCTGGTTATCCGATTATGGAAGTAGATGGACGCTACAGATTAGAGACATTTTTTACGACTTATAGGCAACAGCGATATTGTGTCATTGATATTGAGACCAATGGCTCTAAACCTGAAACGGCACAAGTGATTGAAGTGGGTGCAGTCATACTTCAAAATGGTGAAATAGTTGACCGTTTTGAAAGCTTTGTAGAGTGTGCCTTTTTACCTGAATATATCTCTAAAATCACGGGTATTTTGCCCGAAGATTTACTCAATGCCCCTACACAATTAGAGGTTTTAAGTAAGTTACGTGTGTTTATGGGAGATGCTATCTTTGTTGCCCATAATGTTAATTTTGATTATGGGTTTTTAAATTACTCCTTTGACCGTTTTGGATTAGGAACGATTGGTAATCAACGGCTATGTTCCATTGAATTGGCACGAAGAACCATTGAGAGTGAACGTTATGGTTTAGCCTATTTAAGTGAGACATTGGATTTAGGAGTACATACCCAACATAGGGCATTTTCAGATGCCTTGGTTACCTCTCGACTCTTAGAACTTACTTTTCAAAACTTACCTCCTTATGTAGAGATGGCTGATGATTTATTACGCTTTTCTAATTCAAGTAGAAAAGAGAGAACCTTAATTAAATTGGAATCGAAAAAGGATGAAGCACCGTAAATCTCTTAATAATTATAAAGTTTAATATTTATAATACTATTAGCTTGTTATAATAAGAAAAACTAAAAGGGAATTTATGACAAAATTCAATATTTTAATGACAACAACAGCAACCCTGTTACTCGCTTCTGGCTGTGTAAAACCTGCCCAACAAGATACGGCAGAGACGATTTATAACAATACCCCTGCATCTACACCGACAGCTTCGACGCAAGGTGCAGTTTATGAAGAACCTCAATCTTCTGTATATCAACCCTCAAGTGGCACAATTTATAGTGGAACACAACAAGAGGTAGGCACCGTGATGACGACACCTACTCAAACAGTTTACAGTGAGGGGAGTATCTATAATGGTGTAGAACAAGGTACAGGAACAACAGCTACTACGACTCAACCAAGCTATGGTACAAATACTTATGATACAAATACTTATGGTACTGCTACTACTAATTATCCTGACCCTTATGCTAATGGAAATACTAATACCAATACTAATGTTAGTTCAGCTCCTGTTTACAGTGACCCTTATGCTACAACGAGTAGTCAATCTTCTACCATTAGTAACTATCCTGTAACTACTCCTTCTGCATCAGCAACAGGTGGCGGAATTCATCTTCAAGTTGCTGCATTAAAAGATTATTATAGTGCACAAGAGTATAAGAATAGACTCTCATTAGCCCCTGGACAATCAGCCTATATTAAACGTGGAGCGATGAATAAAGTAATTGTGAAAGGTATCTCATCTGTTTCTGAAGCAAATAGACTTAAAGAGAGCCGTTTCCCAGGTGCATTTATTGTTCAAGGAGGAACATCTGGGGGATATACTCCACCTGTTCAACCAAACTATAGTACTTCAGGTGGTTCATATAGTGTGAACAATCCTTATGGGGTATCTTCTTCAAGTAGTACAGGTAGCTCTGGATTTGGAGTACAAGTTGGTGCATTTGGTAGCAGAGGAAAAGCAGATGCTGTTGCAAGTAACCAAAGTGCTAGATACCCAGCTAAAGTAAAAAAGATTGGACGATACTATAAAGTTATCTTAACAGGTTTCTCTAGTCGTTCAGCTGCTAAAGCATACGCAGGACGTGTTAATGGATTTGTGGTAAGTTATTAAGCGTTAAAGTGGTAGATATATTTTATCTACCAACTCCTCATATTCACTCTTAGCATCACTATCTAAAGTGATGCCTCCTCCACTTTTGTAAAATAACTTTTCATCTTCTTTCTCAATAAAACGAATCATCACAGCAGAATAGAGATTTTTACCATCAAATAGTCCAAAGACTCCTGTATAGAAACCCCGCTCATAATCTTCAATGCTTTTAATAATATTGACAGTACTTTTTTTGGGTGTTCCTGTAATGGATCCAGCAGGTAAAAGGGTTTGAAGTAAATCACCAAGGTTCTCATGCCAGTTGTTAGGAAGTTTGGCTGTTATTTTAGAGCTTACTTGTAGTAGCTCTTTTTCTCCTGCTTTGATTTTTTCTACATAACGAAACTTCTCTACTTGAACGGCTGTTCCTACCATGCCTAAGTCATTTCGCATAAGGTCAACAACCATCACATGTTCTGCCATCTCTTTCTCATTGGCTAATATTTTTGCTTTGGCATTGGGAATAGAAGCTTCTATTGTCCCTTTCATGGGGTAAGTGGCTATTTTATTGTCGATAATCTCTATAAATTTTTCAGGAGAAAAACAGATGAATTTATCTTTAAAATAGAGTTTATATTTTGCTTTGGCATAGGTGAAAATCTCTTTTAGGCTTAAGTTGGTCTCTATGGGGGTTTTAAAAGTAAGGTTTATCAGATAGGTATTGCCAGAGCGAATCTCTTCTAAAATTTTTTCTAAACTCTTTTTATACGCTTGAAAATCTAAAGGAGACTTTTTTAAAAAATAGGTTTTTGTAAGAGCTTGTTCAGGGTAGTTACGTTGATTTCCAATTTTAAAAAAAATATCCTCATCAAGCTCCTCTAATTTTTGAACAAACTGTTGCTTTAAATCGTAAGAGAGAACAAATAAAAAAGGCTCTCTTTGTGAAGCAAGTTCATTTAGTTTTTTCATTAGTCACTCAAAATGAGTTTTAAAATTGCCATTCGGACATAGACCCCATTTTTTACCTGCTCTAAAACTTTACACCGTGCATCTTCAAGCATCTCATCAGAGATGTCAATGTTCCGCATTACTGGACCTGGGTGAAGTAATAAGATATTTCGCTCTCCCATACGCTCTTTGGTAATGCAATACTCTTTAGCATACTCATTGTAATCTTCAAAAATAGGGGCTTTATGGCGTTCAAGTTGGGCTCTTAAGCTCATAATAACATCAACTTCATCTATGACATCATTTAAGTTTTCATATTGTGGTAAGTCATTGTCTGGCATAAAAGGTTTGGGGGCAACGAGTACAACCTTTAATCCCAAACGTGTAAAGAGTCGAATGCCAGAAGCTGCTACACGTGAACTGACAATGTCTCCTACAATGGCAATGCGTTTACCTTTAAGCTCTTGGGGGGTGTGCATACCAAAATGTTCCATCATGGTAAAACAATCAAGTAAGGCTTGGGTAGGATGAGCATTGTTTCCTGCTCCTGCATTGATGATGGGTGTTAGCCCCTTATCGGCTAATTTTTTTGGCGTGTTATTGTACTCATGACGAATAATTACCCCATCAGGTTCCATTGCGGCTAAATTTTCAAAAGTGTCTTCAAGGCTTTCACCTTTCTTGGTAGAACTTTTAGAGGGGTCAAGATGTACCATCGCAATACCCAATCGTTTTGCTGCTATCTCAAAGGAACTACGTGTTCTTGTAGAGTTTTCAAAAAAGAGCGTCACGAGTAGTTTATTGTCAAATTTTGTAAAAGGAGTTTTGATTTTAAAGGCTTTCGCCTCATTCATAAGTTTGATTAGTTGTTGGTCATTGAAGTTATTGGTGTCAATCAGATGTTGCATAAACCCTCTTTATGTTTAAGTCTGAAATTATATCAAAGAGATGGTAAAGAGCAAGGACAGTTATTTTAATTTAAAAATTAATAAATATTTATAATACTAATAAATTATAGTTGGTTAATAAATAAGCAGTAGATTAAAAATAAATTAATTTTAATATGTTAAAATTTATGATACTTAAATTTAAAGGAGATTAAATGTTGAGTAGAGAAGAGTTGACATATTTTAAAAAAGAGTTAGAGGAGATGAAATTACAGATTGAGAGTAACTTCAAAAGTAGTTCGTTTGAGATGAACACCTTAAAAGATACCCAACCAAAAGATGAGGGAGACCACGCTTCAATGGAGAGAGGACATACCATCGCCAATACACTGATGGAGAAACAAGCTGAAAAACTTGAAGCGATTGAACGTAGTTTAAAACGCATTAAAAATGATAGCTATGGTATTTGTGACTCCTGTGGGGAGGAGATACAAGTTGAGAGACTAAAAGTTAAAGTGTTTGCTGATTATTGCATTAGCTGTAGAGAAGTGATAGAGAAAGAGACTAAGTAAAAAAGGATTTACTTAGCCGTATATTATATAGTTACTCTGCTTCTAAAACAGCCCCAGAACTAGCATTGGTTACCAATGCTCTATATTGTTTGAGCCATTTACTTTTTAGTGGCTTGACTAAAGGCTTAAAATTAGCCTTACGTTTCATGAGTTCTGCATCGGTAATTCTTACCTCTAAGATATACTTATCGACATCAATATGAATCTGATCGCCATCTTCAAGCAGTCCAATCATACCACCTTCAGCCGCTTCAGGACTCACATGACCAATACTCGCCCCTCTAGTAGCCCCAGAGAAACGACCATCAGTGATGAGTGCAACAGAAGCCCCTAAACCCATACCCATAATGAGTGAAGTAGGGGCTAACATCTCTTGCATACCCGGTCCACCTTTTGGTCCTTCGTAGCGAATGACAACAACATTTCCTGCTTTTACTTTACCATTGATAATCCCAGAGATACACTCATCTTGTGAATTAAAACAGACAGCCGTACCTGTAAATACTCTATCTCCTGTAATCCCTGCTGTTTTAATCACGGCTCCTTGTTCGGCTAAGTTACCATAGAGAATAGCCAAGCCACCCACTTCAGAGTAAGGGTTGTCAATGGTATGAATAATATTGGTATCTTTAATCTCTGCATCTGCAATACGCTCTTTTAACATCTCGCCTGTAATGGTTAGATTATCAAGTAGTACATCATCTCCACGTTTGTTCATCTCGTGCATAACGGCAGGAACACCACCTGCTTTGTCAATATCTTGCATATGTACCGTACTTAAACTAGGGCTAATTTTGGCAATATGTGAAACACGCTTAGAGATGGCATTAATATCACTCAAATTAAAATCAACTTCAGCCTCTTTAGCAATGGCTAACATATGTAAAACTGTGTTAGATGAACCACCCATTGCCATGTCAACAGCAAAGGCATTTCTAATGGCATTTTCATTAAGAATATTTCTTACATTATATAGAGCAGATTTCTCTTCCCCCATTAAGGCGATTTCACAAACACGTCTAGCTGCCTTTCGGTAAAGTGCTTCACGTTCTTTGGTAAGGGCTAAAATAGTCCCATTTCCAGGTAGGGCAATCCCCATTGCTTCCATGAGGGTATTCATAGAGTTTGCGGTAAACATTCCAGAACAGCTTCCGCCACTTGGACAAGCATTACACTCAATGTCAGTTAACTCCTCTTCAGTAATCTCTCCTGCTTCAAATTTCCCTACGGCCTCAAATGCCGTTGCTAGGTCAATTGGCTCACCATCTTTAGTATACCCTTTTGCCATAGGACCACCACTTACAAAGACAGTAGGAACATTGACACGCAAGGCACCCATTATCATACCTGGGACAATTTTGTCACAGTTTGGAATGGCAATCATTGCATCTAGTTTATGGGCATTCATCACGGTCTCAATGGAGTTGGCAATAATTTCACGGCTAGGAAGAGAAAAAAGCATTCCATCATGTCCCATAGCAATTCCATCATCTACACCTATGGTATTAAATTCAAATGGTACACATCCTGCTTTTTTAATTTCATCTTTAATGACCTCGGCGACTTTATTTAAAAAGAAATGCCCAGGGATAATCTCTATGTAAGAGTTTGCCACCCCAATAAATGGTTTAGCAAAATCCTCATCTTTTAATCCTGTTGCTCTAAAGAGCGAACGGTGTGGTGCGCGGTTGTGTCCTTTTTTGACGATGTCACTTCTCATTTTTTTTCCTTCACTATCTGTTTTTATTAAATTTTGAAAAATTATACCCAAAAACCTTTACAAAGGGAAAAATCTTGGCTATAATCGCACTCCAATTTAAAAGTAATGGTCACAAAATATTGTGAATATGCGAGAATAGCTCAGCGGTAGAGCATAACCTTGCCAAGGTTGGGGTCGGGAGTTCGAACCTCCTTTCTCGCTCCACTACATTTAAGTTATGTTTTTTAAATTTTAATCTTTAGTTTTGGTGTCCAATTATGCCCGGGTGGTGGAATTGGTAGACACAGGGGACTTAAAATCCCCCGGTCATTGCGACCGTGCCGGTTCAAGTCCGGCCCCGGGCACCACAAAGTTTTAACTGGAGCCATCGCCAAGTTGGTAAGGCCGTAGATTGCAAATCTGCTATTCACCAGTTCGAGTCTGGTTGGCTCCTCCAAACTAAAATGGTTTAAAATTATTTTTCAATTTAAGCACTTGCTTAAACTAATGTCGGGAGATGTCAGAGTGGTCGAATGTGCCGGATTTGAAATCCGGTGAGGGTTATACCTCCGGGAGTTCGAATCTCCCTCTCCCGGCCATATTCCCCTATAAACTATCTATTACAATAATCTCTATAAAACTTTACAAAAAGTAACACTACAAGTCAATTTTTATTAAACCCCTATTTTTAGGCATTTACTTTATAATATTTAATATGAATTAATAAAAAATAACTATATTTTCCTCTTTGTATAACATAAAGTAACTCAGTAATAGTAAAATATAATCAATATCAAGAAAAGATAAGCTTATGGTTGTTATGATGATGAAGTAAACTTATTAGATTAATAAATTTTTTTTATAAAGATTATTGATACTTAAAAGTACAAACATAAAGGAGAAAATGTGAAAATTACAAAATTAAGTTTAGCAGCAATCGCTGCTATGACTATTACAACAGGTGCTATGGCAAGTGGTGATGCTTCAGAATGGGATTTTTCAGGACAAGCAGTAGTATTTACGCAAACGGCTGATGGTTTTGGTGATGAGAGTCTTTATACAAAAGGAACAACATACAGAGCTGTAGGTGGACAACTTAGAGCAGTAAATAAGGACCTTTTTTCAGGTATTGGTGCTGGATTTGAAATTTCAGCAACACGTAGTGATTCAGATAGTTCACCTGCAAATATAAAGGGTAGACCAGGTCCTGGTTTTTATTATTTTGCGGGTAGTGCAGGTGAGACATCTGGTGGATTTACTCAAGCTTATTTAACTGCAAATATTGATAAGACAGCAATAAAAGCAGGTCGCCAAACACTTGGCAAAGGTATTTCTCCTTTTGCATTTACTGAGGGTTGGCAAATGTTTAAAAATACAATGGATGCGGTTAAAGTAGAGAATACAAATCTACCTGATACGAAGCTTGTTTATGCATATATTACTAACTCTAACTTATCTATTACTGCAAACTTAAATAGATCTTCTTTTAATAACATTGGTAACCCAACAGCTGGCCCTTTTGCTAATGGTAGTGATCGTGGTGCAGTTGATGGACTACACATGATTACCGCACAAAATAAATCTTTAGAGGGTGTAACATTAACAGGTACATATTATATTGCACCAAATGCTTTAGCAAATACTCCTGTAGGACCAGGTTCAGGTTCTAATACAATAAATGGTGAAACCTCTATAATTTGGGGAGATGCTAAATTTAAAGTTGCTAATGTTGGTGTTTCTCTGCAAGGTGGTCAAGTAGATCCAGCTGCTGGAACTGCTACTTCTGCATTTGGTGCGAAAGTAGCTTCAAAGCTTGGTATGGTTAATGCTTCACTTGCATACTCATCTATTGGTGAAGGGACATCACGTATCTCTAACATCGCAACAAGTATTAAATCTCCATTATATACTCAAATGTTACTTGATAATGTAGGACAATATCACTCTAGTCCAGGTTCACAGTTTATTAAAGCTTCTGGAAATGCTAATGTAGGTATTGGTAAACTTATTGTTTCTTATGGTACGGCTGCAAATGATTATATTGCATCTAAAGATGGATATTCAGAAGTTGATGTAATGTATAAAGCTAAACTTGCAAAAAATGTTACAGGGTTTGCTGCTTATGGATATACAAAAGCTGATACAAGAGAATCAAATAACTTTGTACGTTTATGGGGAAGATACGCTTTCTAGAAATTGCAATAGTCTAATTTTTCCTCTCTCATGAGAGGGGAAACTTACTTTTTAACAACGCCCCGTAGAACAACTCCCTCCATTTACATTAAAAGTACCCACATAATCACAAGCTTCACACTCAAAAGTCAACATCTTTGGTCCACCACAACCCGTACTTCTTTGGTCAACGAGTACCATGTTTGGTTTTTCACACTTAGGACAGATACCTTGTTCTATGGCTCTTAGATTTGCTTTTTTCTCTTTCATAAAGTAGATGTAACTTATGATTAAACCTATGGAGGTAATGAGTAGAAAAAAGAGTAGATAAAAATTCATGTTGAAATTCCTTTGTTTGATTATAGAAATGGTATAAAGTTATTTTAGCGTAAAAGTCATTGGAAAAGAGCGATAATAATAAAGAGTGAAACTTCAACACCTTCAAGGGTAGCTCCAAGTACATCGCCATTGACAAAACCTATTTTACTTTTGATAACATAAGAGATAAGAAGGGAAAGAAGCAGACCTATCAAAAGGAAAAGCATAAAATTAGCATTCAACATCGTACCTAGAATAGAAAAAATCATAAAAGATGAAAAAAGATAGGGTTTTGTCAATGATGTTTTGAGGATTGTCGCAAAAGATGAACGAAATTCATGTTGTTCAAACAAAAAGAGTAAACAGAGTCGAGAGATGATAAGTGAGGCTACAAATTCCAT
>JALSHP010000239.1 GCA_026982175.1 Campylobacteraceae bacterium | reverse complement strand
CCATTGGTTCGCTCTCTTCCATCTTTCCCGTAGGAACAGTTAAGGCTAAAGGGGAGCATCTTTACATCTCCACCATCAATGGTGAAAAGTCTAAAGAGAAGCTTGAAGAGACGCTTTTGACGGTTGGTGGTAAACGGTTCTACTTAAGAGATATTGCCTCAGTCAAAATTGGCTTGGCAAAACCCTTACAGTTGTCACACTTTAACTCTAAACAAAATGTTTCATTGGACATTAAAAAAACCAAAACTGGAAACGCCATTGCCTTGGCTAAAAAAGTACGAGAAGTTTTAAAAGAGTACAATGCAAAATATGAGGGAAAGTTGGTTTTTGAAGCCTATACAGACACTTCTATTTGGATTAAAAACCGTCTTAATTTGGTCTCATCAAACATTATCTTTGGGCTTATTTTGGTGATGATTGCATTGCTTTTAACGCTTAATGTACGCATCGCTTTTGTGGTGGGAATTGGTATTTTTACCTCTTTTGCCATTGCGTTAATCTCTTCTGAGCTTATGGGTGAGAGCATCAATATGTTAAGTCTTATGGGGGCTTTGATAGCCTTGGGAATGCTGGTCGATGAAGCGATTGTGGTTGCTGAAAATATCTATCGACACGTTGAGATGGGGAAATCACCCAGAGAAGCAGCGATTGATGGGGCAAGTGAGATGTTTCCTGCTATTTTAACAGCAACGCTTACCACCGTCTTTGCCTTTTTACCACTGCTTATTATGACAGGTAAAATGGGGATGTTTATGAAGATTTTACCCATTATGATTACTATTTTACTGCTCTCTTCACTTTTTGAGGCATTCTATTTTTTACCACTACATGCCAAAGAGCTTCTTTCTATTGGTAAAATTGAGAAGATTCAAAAGCAAGAGAGTGGTTTTTGGCGAGGGCTTAAAGCTGTTTATACGGCTATCTTAGCAATATTGTTAAAGTTTAAACGCTTCTCTCTACTCTTTTTAGTGGGGGGCATTTTAGCAGGAACGGTAGGAATGATGAAGATTACCAAGTTTCAGCTCATGCCAGAGTTTGATGTTCAGCAGGTCTATCTTAATGGAAAAGTGAACATCAATAACGATTTAGAAGAGACCGAAGCCTATGTGACACAGATAGAAAAAGAGTTGTTGAAATATTTAGATAAAGCAGAAGTTGACTCGGTGACATCGGTGATTGGGTTTAAGATGAACCCCGATAAAACATTTGAAACAGGTGACAACCTTTTTCATATTTTTATTAATCTTCATGAGAGAGCTCCTGAGAATTTTTTTGACAAATATGTCAATCCTCTCTTCTCGTTGGAGTATGATGACAGTGACATGGTGCGTGAACGATCGGCACAATCAGTGAGTAAAGATGTTCAAGCTGGAATTTTAGAGAAGATGCGTGAGCTTAAAGACAAAGCAGGGCGTAAGGTTTTTGAAGAGTTCAATATCTATGCACAACAGACAGGTATGGTAGGAAATGACATCGAGATTGGTTTTTCAGATCTTTCACAAGAGAAAGTTTTAAGTGCCTTAAAGCGTGTGGAGGAGAAGTTAAAAACCATTAAAGGCGTTCACGATATTGGCGACAATGCCACAGAGGGTGAGCGTGAGCTGAAACTTCGTGTTAATGAGTATGGGCAATCTTTAGGATTAAATGAGAGCTATGTTACCAAGGCATTAAGAGGTTCATTTTTTAAAGCAGAATATAGCAAAATATTTAACAAAGAGGGACTCCTTAGGGTTAAGATAGAAGACAAATATAAAGATAAACGAAACACTTTAAAAAACTTTAAACTCACTACGCCAGATGGCAAGGTAGTAGTGGTTAAAGAGGTGTGTGATTTCTATTATCAAAAGAGTTTTGTGCGTATTTTTAAAGAAGATGGCATTAAAGTAAACTCACTCTATGCAGCGGTAGATAAAGAGATAATTGTCCCTGAAGAAGTGATGAAACAGTTAACACCTCTTTTAAACGAGTTAAGAGAAAAGGGTTTAAAGGTTATTGTTAAAGGTGAGAAAAAAGCCAATGATAAAATAGTTTCAGAGATGAAACAAGCAGGACTTATTGCTGCTTTTTTAATCTTTATTACTTTGGTTTGGATGTTTAACTCTTTTGTTCAACCATTAATTATATTGAGTATTATTCCTCTTTCACTTTTAGGCGTTTTGGTAGGAACAAAACTCATGGGTCTCAACATGACAATGACAGGGGCAATGGGAATAGTAGGTTTAGCAGGAGTAGTGGTTAATGACGGGCTTATTATGCTTGAGTTTGTACGAAGAGCAAAAGATAAAGCAG
>JALSHP010000238.1 GCA_026982175.1 Campylobacteraceae bacterium | reverse complement strand
TTTATGTAATGCTTTATAGGTGGTGGTACTGCTACTAATATATCCTAATTTTTCTGCTTTTTTCAGCTCTTCATGTGCTGATGTTAAATATTTAAGTGCTAAATCTTTATTCTCTTTTGATACCGTTGAAGCGACTTTAACTAGCTCTACTGTATTGACAAGAGGAATTGGCACAATATAATTATCTTTAGCAAAAGTATTCAGAGCTAAAGCCAGAATCTTTTTAGCCTCTTCTTTCTTATTTTCTAACAAATATTTATTGGCAAGTTTTAAAGCATCAGGGTAAGAGACCAAAGGCAGACTCACAACGGTTACATCTATCTCACTTTGTAAAGTGATGAGAAGTTCTCCTGCTTCTTGTACTTTACCATCTGACAATAATTTTTTAACTCTATCTAATACTTTTTCAACATCATCAGCTGTTCCCACAAAGTTTTTAACTACCATTTGGTTTTCAATGGGTAAAAGTTTAGGAGAGGCTTTAAGTGCTAAAATAGATTCTAACTTTCCCAATGCCAATTCAATGTTCTTTTTTGCTTCATCGCTCTTTTCCTCATTTAAATTAACCAAAGCTTTATGTGTCAATTCTAAAGAAGAGAGTGCCTCTTGTACCAATTTTACTTGGGAGTTTTTGGTTTTAGTGGTCTCTACTTTCGTTGCAGAGTCACAAACCTCTTTGCTTGTTAATGTTTTGTTACTATCAGCGAATGCTATACTTGTTAATAGTAGAGATGATACCAATGTCGAGAGTAATACTTTTTTCATGTTCAATTCCTTATATTATTTAATATTGTTTAGCCTACTTGACTAAACTTGGAAGAATTATAACACTAGAGGGAATGAGATAAATGCTACAAAAGTAGCATTTTTGTAATATTATTGCTATTTTACAAATTAATTTGATTTAGACTTTGAGAGTTTTTAGTAATCATGTTTTTTATTTCTAAATTAGTGTAAGTTTTATTGAGAGCATTTTCATTTAAAAGGTCAAATCGTATCTGTATGGTTAATTTACTTAATGCTTTAGAGAGTTCTTCTTTATCATTATTAAGTGTTCCATCTTTAGTAATATCGGATATAAGTTCTAAAAAAATATTATACTCATTTAAAACATCTGGAGATGAAAAAATAGAGAGCCTATGTGTTACAAATTTTAATTTAGTAATATCATTGGAGACTAACTCCTCTTTGATTGATAACTCTTCTAATAAATCAAGTAGTCTCTCATATGTATTTGTTTTTAAATCTAAAAATTTAATATTTTGTTCTTTTTCTATCTCAACTGCTGTTTGCTGATTGAGTAGTAGTGCTGTAATAAAAATAGTTGCAACTGTTCCTAAAATAATGAGTACAATCTCTTGGGTAAATGGTGTTGAATCGGTAACTTTATAAGCATAGCGTAGATAAAAATATCCTGCAACCAGTGTGAGAAAAGTTAAGATTAGATAGCTGAGTTGTTTGTTGTTTATTGACATGAATAAATCCTTTTTTAATTTGAACGAATTATATATTTTAAATGCTAAAAAAATTCCCAAATTTCTTCCCAAATGCAACCCTAGTAGCATTTGTTTCTCAAAAAATTGCTTATAATTCCCCTATGCTTAGCCAGACTAAGCCAAATAAAAAACATAAGGACAAAAGATGTTAGTAAAAAGATATGAACCATTTAATGATATAAGAAAAAGTTTTGACCTTGTTAATGCCATTATGAATAGTGTTGCACAAACAGCACAAACTGAAGAGAAAGAAGCAATGGCATTTACGCCTAAGGTCAATACACGAGAAGGAAAAGAAGCCTACCATATTGAGGTAGAACTGCCAGGAATTAAAAAAGAGGAAGTTGAGGTAAAAGTAGAAGAGAATGTTCTAAGCATTTCAGGTGAACGAAATTTACGTGATGAGGTTAAAGAGGAAGATTACCATAAAGTAGAGAGCTACTATGGTAAATTTTCACGAAGTTTTACCTTGCCAGAGAGAGTTGATGTAGAGAACATTCACGCTGAATCAACTGATGGATTGTTAGAGGTGGTTATTCCTAAACTTAAAGTTGATACTTCAAGTAAAAAAATTGAGATTAAATAAGGAGTCTAAAATGAGTATTGCAGAAAAAAGTAAAGAGTTAGTAGAAACCGTTGAAGAGAAAGTAGAACAAGGCGTAGAGGTGGTTAAAGAGACTTTAGGAAATGTGGCTCGTCACTTACCGTTAGCAAACTTTGCAAAACATAGAGCAGATACCTATGACATAGAGATTGATTTAGCAGGAGTTAAAAAAGAGGACATTGACATTAAGATTGAAGATGACT
>JALSHP010000237.1 GCA_026982175.1 Campylobacteraceae bacterium | reverse complement strand
TGTTCGTCCACCACCATCACAAACCCAGCTTCACCAAAACGAAAAGAGTTATCGCACTCGCCATGCCTATCAGCTGTGGCGATGAACATCATCTCTTGTTTGCCAATAAATTCTTGCATGAGAGGGGCTAAATGGGTCAATACCTGCTTGTTGTAAAAACGTAAGGCATCTTTAGTGGTAGCAAACTCCTCTTGGAGTTTTTTTTCACCTTGTGAGCCTGGTATTTTACTTCTTGTTGTTCTAAAATAATTTTTTATCTTGGTTAAAATTTTCATCTCATCTTCCTATCGCCAAGGCATAAAGCACCATGCCCTCTTGTTCCAAAAAAGCATTCACTTCATCATCATAATATGCCCCAATACCTGAACACCCAATCTCTAAGTAAGTGCTAATGGCATATAACCTCTGCCCAATTATTCCAGCTTTTTGATAAAGGGCTTGATAGTTTTTGGCATTTGAGAGTAAAAAAAATGTCATCGCCCCTTGTGTTCCTAATGAATACTGCTCTAAACATAAATACCCAGCCCTTTGGCTAAGGTCTTCATTTTTAACTAATTTGCCTTTGTGGTAAAGTCCCATAGGCATATGATGCACTCTGTTTAAAACCACAAAAAGCTCTAGCTCTTCATCACAATCAGATAATATAGGCTCATTTATCACCTCCATCACTTTGAGATATTCAGCTTTGGTCATGGGTTTTCCCTCAAAACCACGTTGAGAACGACGTTTTAAAATGCTCTCTTGAAAACGAACTTTTTCATAGTCAAACTTAGGTATTTTACTTTCTGCTATTTTTTCTAAAAGATGCGAAGTCTGCCGATAAGCTATCTCCATGTGTTCATTTTGCTCAAACGTTCCAGAGCCATCAACATAGATGAGTTCAAACTTTATAGGCTTCACTTTTTCCTCCAAAGGAGTCGCCACCATCGCCCCAGAGAGGAAGTATTCACGTGAGCCAAAGCCAAACATTTTATTCAATTCTCGACGTTTTATATCATAGACAATGTTTATATTTTCGTCCATCAACAATGCCCCAGATTCAAGAGAACCTAAAAGATGCCCTGCATCAAGCAGACAATAACGAAAGGCTCTGTTTTTGTATTTCCAAGAGGAACGATAGTAAACAGCCGACACTAAAAAGAGCATCCCCTGCATCGCTGTTTCATAACCCATATAAGGCTCAACACCCTCACCCTCTTTTAAACGGTACAAAAGCACAGCCCTATTGCTCTGCACCTCATAATGGTAAATCCCATCTTCAAAACCCTCAATACCACGAGCTTGAAAATAAAGCTCATTGGGGTACAAAGCACCAGCCGAAGGGTTCACACGCAAAAAGCGTTCTGTTCCTGTAGGATAATACTTCTTAATAGAAATCGAAGCCGCATAATAGATAATACCATGCCAAAGATTTTGACTGTCAAGTTCAAACTTTTCAAAAGAGTTGGGGTAAGTTTTATAGGTTGAGGGTTGTAACGCCCAATCCATAGCATTTGGATTTGAACGTACGGAGTAGTAAGAGTGCTTTGTCTCAGCGTGATACCAGTACATTAAAATCTCCTAAAAGTTATTTTAACATAGTAACATAATTTCACACTCCATCCCTAAAGTAAAAAGCATAATTTTTTAAAATAAAATTGATATACTTAAAAGAAAGGAACTTCTCATGTACAAAAAAGTATTTATCTTAACCATTATCCCTCTAACTTTTATGGCTTGTTCACGTACCCATCAAATCACCTATCTCTCCTCTCCTCCTGGGGCTGTGATTACTTGTGATAACAAACGCTTAGGCTATGCACCAATAACAAAAGAGTATACACTCACAGATACAGAAAAAAAGATTGAACTTCCTTCTTGTCACTCTAAATGGATTAGTGGAGCAGAAGCCACCATAAATCAAAAAACTATTATTGTGGGGTCACGTATTAACTCTGCTTCACAATATCTCTTCCAACGTCCAGAATATCCTGACTATGACAAAGATGAAACATTTGCATTAGAACATAAAAAAGTACGTGCATTAGAGAAGCGTAATGCCATTACAGAAGAGATAATAGAAGAGGAACGGTATCGTTATTATGATGGGTATAATTATGGAAATGGATATTATAATGATGGATATATAGAAAGAGATTTAAGAGATGAACATCATCATAGAGGAACTGCTAGAATGACCCTTCCTTAAGAGCCAATCATGTGAAGAAGTAAAAGATACTCCTTAAACCTCTTCTTCACTACTTGCTTCCCTTAGATGTGCCATACGTGATTCTAAACCATTCTCTTTTTCAAAATCTTGAATAATCTCTTGGACTTTTTTACCCT
>JALSHP010000236.1 GCA_026982175.1 Campylobacteraceae bacterium | reverse complement strand
CCTACAAGAACAAACACTATTTAAAGAACAACTCTTAAGTATTTTCAAAGCCGTAGGTGTGACCATGTCACACAAAAAAACCATCAAAATCATGTTCCCCATGGTCAGCAGCACCCAAGAGTTCATAGAGGCAAAAACAATTGCCAAAGAAGTTGCCAAAGAGAACAAGCTAGACATATCTAACATACAATTTGGCATTATGCTAGAAGTTCCCTCTGTTATCTTTGCCCTCAAAGAGTTCAATAATCTTGTCGATTTTTACTCCATTGGCTCAAACGATTTAACCCAATACCTCTTTGCCATTGAACGAACCCACCCTACACTAAGTGTCGATTTAAGCTCCCCTGTTTTAATGGAAGCATTAAAATATATAAAAGCCAATACAGACAAACCCATTAGTATCTGTGGAGAACTTGCAGGATTAGAAAAAATATCATCTGAATTAATTAAGATAGGCTATCTAAATCTCTCTATATCACCAAAAATTATACCTAGTTTAAAAAATAATATTAATAATAATTTACACGATTAATCCACAGTCTAGACCTATTATTCCGAACAAATTAAAACTTGTTTAATAATATTAAGGAATCAACAATGAAAAAAATAACATATTCAATTATAGCACTCTTAAGTGTGGCGACACTTGCCCAAGCAGATATAGATAGCATTAGCGATGTAGAAGCAAAATATTCAAATAAAAGCAGTATAGAAGCACAAAAAGAGCTAAAACAGAGTTTCAATCTTGGATTTTCGACAACTTCAGGTAATACACAAACCCTCAATGCCAACGGTAAATATGATGCTTCATTCATTACCAGTGGTTATGATAACCAAGAGTTGAAAGTAGGGTTTGATACTTCTGCTTTTTTCACAGAAAACAACTCTGTTAAAAGCAATCAAGAGTTTACTGCAAACTTAGGATTAGAACAAATTATTGCTAATGGTTGGTTGGGCTACATGGGTGTCAATTGGCTAAACAATCCAGACTTTAAAAACTATGATTCTAAAACAGCCATTGGTATTGGATTAGGTAAAGAGTTATATAAAGATGCAACACAGAGCCTTGTGTTTAAACTCGGTACATCTTATAATATTTTAAACTATGCCAATGCACAAGCAACAGATGAATTTGGTGCATTAAACCAATATGTAGAGTACCACAATCAACTCAATAAGGTTTCAAAATTTTACTTTAAAGCAGGTGCTATGGAGAACTATGCTGATATGAACAATGACTATGAAGTATTAAGTGCTATGGGATTAAATGTCGCTGTAGCAGAAGATATTAGCCTAACCCTAGAAGCTGAAGTAAATTATGACAACTTACCACCAGTAGGCTTTAAGAAAACAGATACTAAAACCATTGTAAGATTAGGATACAACTTCTAAACCTTTTTCTACTTCTCCTTTTTAGGAGAAGCTTTCTTTCAAAATATGCTAAAATCTTAAAACTATTTTTTCAAAAATATTTCTTAAGGTTTTCACATGTTTAACTTCTTCCAAAAAATAGGCAAAGCCCTAATGACCCCCATTGCTGTCTTACCCATTGCAGCCATCTTATTACGTTTAGGTTTTGGAGACATTCCATTCATCGACGGAGAAGTCGCCAACATCATGAAAGTAGCTGGAGATGCTATCTTCTCTAACCTAGACATGCTCTTTGCCGTGGGCATCGCCTATGGTTTGGCTAAAAACAACGATGGAGCAGCAGCCCTAGCAGGAGCTGTGGGTCTGCTCATTGCTAAAGCTGTTTACCTAGAAATCGACAAAGAGCTAAACTTAGGGGTTTTCATTGGTATCATCATCGGTGTTTTAGCTGGAACGCTCTACAATCGTTTTCACACCATCAAGCCCCCAGAATTTTTAGGCTTCTTTGGAGGAAAACGTTTTGTTCCTATTATCACGGCATTAAGTGCCATTTTAGTGGGAGTTCTAGCAGGTCACTTTTGGCACTATGCTCAAAGTGCTATTGATGCTTTTTCAAACACTATTATCGGACTCAATGAGTTTGGCTCTTTTCTCTACGGAACACTAAACCGTCTTCTCATTCCCTTAGGACTTCACCACATCTTAAACTCTGTTTTTCTCTTTCAAGTAGGCGAGTACCACTACGTTAAAGATGGAGCAGAATTAGTTGCCAATGGCGATTTGCACCGTTTCTTTGCAGGTGACCCCAAAGCAGGAATTTACATGGCAGGGTTTTACGTCACCATGATGTTTGGCTTACCTGCTATGGCATTGGCTATCTATGCCACCACCCCCAAAGAGCAAAAGAAAAAAGCAGGGGCTATCTTGTTTGGGGTGGCACTGACCTCCTTTTTA
>JALSHP010000235.1 GCA_026982175.1 Campylobacteraceae bacterium | reverse complement strand
GTCAAATTCTGGGACAATCATTTTTAATCCCTCTAACATATTCATGCCCTTAAGTGCTTCAATTTGTGCTAAAAGTATAACATAATCCACAGGGGGATTTTTAGTCACCATAATAGACTCATACTCCGTTTTCACATCAGCATCATCAATGAGTAACTCCTCATAGAGCTTTTCACCAGCTCTTAGCCCTGTAAACTCAATTTTTACATCTTTTCGTCCTGAAAGCTCTATCATCTTTTGGGCTAAATCGGCTATCTTAATGGGTTCACCCATATCTAAGATAAAGAGTTCTCCCCCTTTAGCAATGGAGGCTGCTTGAAGCACCAATTGACACGCTTCGGGAATGAGCATAAAATAGCGTGTAATCTCTGGGTGCGTCACCGTGATGTTTTTACCTTGCTCAATTTGTGCTTTAAACTTAGGAATGACCGAACCTGAACTCCCCAATACATTTCCAAACCGTACCGCAACGATTTCAGTTTTATTTGAGGGAACAGCATGGGCATAAAGCTCACACACCCTTTTTGTTGTTCCCATTACATTGGTGGGGCGTACAGCTTTATCGGTTGAGATGAGGACAAACTTCTCTACTTCATATTTCACCGACAAATCAATCACATTTTTTGTACCAAACACATTGTTTTCCACAGCTGACTCAATATTTTCTTCACATAAAGGAACGTGTTTGTACGCAGCAGCGTGTATGACCACATCGGGGAGATATTGTTTAAAGACTTTATCTAACGCATTTTTATCTTTGACACTTAACATTACAGAGACAATATTAGCACTGCTTAACTCTTCAGCAATTTGATAGAGATTAAACTCTGAATGGTCAAGCAGAATTAACTGTTCTGCCCCAAAGGCGACCACTTGGCGTGAAAGTTCACTCCCAATGCTTCCCCCTGCTCCTGTAATAAGTACCACTTTTTTGGTAATGAAATTGGCAATACTAATACGGTCTAAATCTTTTGGTTTTCGTGCTAATAAATCTTCAATAGATATATCTTTGAGCGTCGGCTTATCATCTTGTAGTATATTGGCTATTTTAATATCACTAATACCAAAAGCTTTTAACTCTCCATAGAGTTTATCTAAATCCTTTTGAGATAACTCCTCTACCATAATAACAGAAGTCACCTCATACTCTGCGACAATCTCCTCTAAATTCTCAAGAGCATAGACCTTAAGATTTGAAAAGTATGTTCCCACAAGGTTATCTCTATCTGAAATTAGAGCCAAAGGTAGATAGTCAATCTCTCCATTAGAAGCACTTTTTATAATATAGTTAGCCCTATCATTCGCCCCAATAATCAGTGTGGGTCTGAAACTCTTCTTATTGTGACGCTCCAAATAGAGCCGTCTTGATATGCGTAAAAGTCCAATAAAAAAGAGCGATAAAAACATATCAATCAAGATAACAGAACGAGGAAAGTGAGTAAAGTATTCTGAAAAGACAATAGAGAGTGTGGCAATGGGTAAGTAGAGTATAAAATGGGCAATAATAATCTTGCCATACTCCACCAATCCAAAGTAACGCCACGCCACAAAGTAGAGCCTACTCATATAAAAGAGTGCTATTTTAAAAGGTATTAAGATCATCATCATCCAAACCATACCATGCGTAAACTCAAAAGGAATATAGAAATTAAAACGTAAAAGATAGGCTAAGGCAACCGTAGCTATTGAGACGGTAATATCAAATAAAATAAAAAAGAAAACCCTTTTACGATTGGTTGGTTTAAAAAGTGAGCTTATTGACATACTTTTTTAATCGCCTCTACCACGCACATTAGCTCATCATTACTGCTACTTGTAGGAGAAGGAAGACACAATCCTCTATTAAATAGCTCCTCACTTGTTCCATCTACAAAGCTTAGACTATTTTTAAAAAGAGCTTGTAGGTGCATAGGCTTCCAAAGTGGACGGCTCTCTGCATTGACCTCTTCTAATGCTTCTACTACTTTTAAAGGGTCTGTTTTTTCAAATAGAATGGTTGTTAGCCATCTATTCCCTCTGCTTCCCTCTATTTCAGGCATAAAGCTTATCTCTTCTATCTCTTTTAACTGCTCTTGATAAAACTCAAATATTGCTCTTTTGCGATTAACTCTGTCATCTAATACCTCCATCTGTGCTACCCCAATGGCAGAGAGAACATTGCTCATACGATAGTTATAGCCATACTCTTTATGCTCATAGTGTAAAAATGGCTCTTTGGCTTGGGTCGATAGAAACTTGGCTTTTTCTATCCATTCACTATTATCTGAAGCCAACATTCCACCACCTGAAGTGGTTAAAATTTTATTACCATTAAACGAGTAAACCCCT
>JALSHP010000234.1 GCA_026982175.1 Campylobacteraceae bacterium | reverse complement strand
GCTACCCCATCAACAATGATGACCAAAAGATATGGCTACTCAAAGAGGCAAAACTTGCTCTTTGGGACATGGTGCAACATTGTGAGCGAGAGAACTCTTTAGATAGCTCACTTGAAGCCATAGAGGTCAATAACATTGCTGAGTTTTTAGAAGAACACCCAAGCATAGAGAAAGTAGCCTTTACAGGACGGCTTTCTGAAAAACTTTTTAAAACGCATTTTGATTATTTGGAGATAGAAACGGTCTATTTACCCTCTCCCTCATCGGCTTATGCTAAGATGTCATTTGAGCAAAAGCTTGAAAACTATAAATATTTACTAGGATTATAAATGGCAGTTTGGGCAGTAGGCGACATACAGGGGTGCTTTGATTCATTTCAAGCCTTATTAAAAAAGATAAACTTTGACCCTAAAAAAGATGAACTTTGGGTGGCAGGAGACTTGGTGAACCGTGGTGACAAGTCTTTAGAGACACTTAATTATTTGTATTCCATTAAAGATTCTATTAAAGTTGTTTTAGGCAACCATGACATCGCACTCATCGCAGCGTATGCAGGAGTAAAAAAGTCTAATGAAACCATACAACCCATTTTAGATGCACCCAATGCTTCTGAACTCATTCATTGGTTACGGCATCAAGCCTTTTTTCATTGGGACTTTAAGTTAGGCTACTGCATGGCTCATGCAGGGATTTCGCCACAATTTGACTTTGGTATGGCACGAACCCATGCAGCACGGATTGAAAAAAAACTACAAGGTCGTAACTACAAAGCGTGGCTAAAACATATGTTTAAAAAGAGTTCCAACAAATTCAATGCCAAAGCCTCCTCTTTGGACATTGAGAAGTACATCTTAAGCTCATTTACTGCCATGCGTTTTTGTGAAGATGATGGACGCTTAGATTTTAAGCAAAAAGGAAAACCAACAGAATATAAAGTGCTTAAAAAAGGGCTAAAACCTTGGTTCGCCTGTCCTACTAGACGCTCGACAAGTCTAAAGATAGTCTTTGGTCATTGGTCAACATTGGGCTACTATCAAGACAGCAATGTATTGGCACTGGACACAGGTTGTTTGTGGGGTAAGGCATTGACCATGGCACGGCTTGATGTGGAAGAACCAATAATTGTGCAGGTGCAATGTGAGGCAAAGCAGGAGGTTTTGGCTTAGATATTGGTTTTGCAAATTCGCTATAATTACAAAATGAAAATACCAACAATTTTAAAAACCATCTCTAAAGAATTAAAAAAACAAAATGCTAAAGCCATCATAGTTGGTGGGTCGGTACGTGACCACTTTTTAGAACTTCCCCTTAAAGATTATGATGTTGAGGTTTATGGATTAGAGACATTGGAGGAGTTAGAGACTATTTTAGCTCAATATGGTTCAGTCAATTTAGTCGGTAAAAGTTTTGGGGTATTGAAGTTTAGCTATGAGGGTGAGGAGTATGATTTCTCTTTTCCTCGAACCGAAGAGAAAGTAGGAGTTGGGCATAGAGGATTTGAGGTTGAGGTTAATGGTGCTTTGGCGTATGCTGAAGCTTCAAGACGACGTGATTTTACCCTTAATGCTCTGGGCTATGCCATAGAAGATGAAGCTTTTTTAGACCCTTTTGATGGGCGTAAAGATATGGAACTCAAAATACTCCGTCACATAGATGAGGTAACGTTTGTGGAAGACCCTTTGCGTGTTTATCGAGCTGTGCAGTTTTGTGCTAGGTTTGGCTACACTTTAGCTGATGAAACTTTTGCCTTATGTCAAAAAATGGTGCGTGAGGGAATGTTAGAGGAGTTAGCCCAAGAGCGTGTTTATGTGGAGTGGCAGAAGTTATTGCTTAAATCACCTAAACCCTCCATAGGGTTTGAGCTAATGAGAGCGTTGGGGATTACCGAGCGTTATTTTCCAGAGCTTCATGCTTTGATTGATGTGCCTCAATCTCCTCAATGGCACCCAGAGGGTGATGTGTGGATTCACACGATGATGACAGTAGATGAGATGGCAAAATTATGTAGGTCGGGGTATCCTTACCCCGACAATGAAACCCAAAAATTAAATTTAAAATTTATGTTCGCCATTCTTTGTCACGACTTAGGAAAAGCAACGCACACGAGCATAGAAGAAGATGGACGCATTAGAGCCATAGGACATGAAGAAGCAGGGGTAGAGCCTACGAAATCTTTACTTTATAGATTGACCAATGAGCATGAATTTATAGACGCTATTTTACCCTTAGTCGAGCATCATTTAAAACCCTCACAGTTCTACCAAGGAAAAGCCAAAAAGAGTGCCTTTAGGCGATTGGCAACAAAAGTAAACATTGAAGAGTTGGTAGTG
>JALSHP010000233.1 GCA_026982175.1 Campylobacteraceae bacterium | reverse complement strand
GAGACGGTAATATCAAATAAAATAAAAAAGAAAACCCTTTTACGATTGGTTGGTTTAAAAAGTGAGCTTATTGACATACTTTTTTTATCGCCTCCACTACTCTACCTAACTCCTCCAAAGAGCTTGAAGTGGGAGAGGGGAGACACAATCCTCTATTAAATAGCTCCTCACTTGTTCCATCTACAAAGCTTAGACTATTTTTAAAAAGAGCTTGTAGGTGCATAGGCTTCCAAAGTGGACGGCTCTCTGCATTAACCTCTTCTAGTGCTTCTACTACTGTTAAAGGGTCTGTTTTGTTAAAAGTAATGGTGCTTAACCATCTATTTCCTCTACTCCCCTCTATTTCAGGCATAAAGCTTATCTCTTCTATCTCTTTTAACTGCTCTTGATAAAACTCAAATATTGCTCTTTTGCGATTAACTCTGTCGTCTAATACCTCCATCTGTGCTACCCCAATGGCAGAGAGAACATTACTCATACGATAGTTATAGCCATACTCTTTATGCTCATAGTGTAAAAATGGCTCTTTGGCTTGGGTCGATAGAAACTTGGCTTTTTCTATCCATTCACTATTATCTGAAACCAACATTCCACCACCTGAAGTGGTTAAAATTTTATTACCATTAAACGAGTAAACCCCTAAATCTCCAAATGTTCCACTCTGTTTGCCATTATATGAAGCACCTAAAGATTCAGCACTATCTTCTATCAGATAGATATTATGCTCTTTACAGATAGCCACTATCTCATCTAACTTGGCTACTTGTCCATAGAGATGTGTAAGAATTAGAGCTTTAGGCTTTTTATCTAATTTTGCTATTGACTCTTTTAGAAGTTTTGGACTTAGGTTCCAACTCTCATCACTATCTATAAAAATAGGCAATGCTCCTTGATATAAAATAGCATTCACCGAACCAATAAACGTAAACGATGAAGCCAACACCAAATCATCTTTGCCAATACCCAAAACCCTCAAAGCCAAATGAAGCCCAGCTGTTGCACTTGATAATGCCAAGGCATTAGATGCACCTGTATAGCTTTTAATACTCTCTTCAAAGCGATTAACAAATGCCCCTAAGGGAGCAATATAGTTACTCTCAAACACCTCTGCTATATACTCTTGCTCTTTGCCACTCATATGGGGTGGGCTTAGGAATAGTCGTTTCATTACTTACCTTACAACTGTTTTAACAATATATTCTATATCTTTTTTAAAAGACCAATTCTCAATATAGTCTCTATTGATTTTAACTTTATCTATCCAAATAACCTTGTCGTTATACTCTTTTGGGTTCTCTTGTTTGGCTAAAATCTCCTCTTCATTTTTGTACTTTAGTGAAGCAGGTCCTGTAATTCCTGGAGCAATAGACAATATAATCCTATCATCTCCCTCTAGCTTGTCAGCATAGCCTTTTACATCAGGACGAGGTCCCACAAAACTCATAGAGCCAAATAGTACATTAAAGAGTTGGGGAAGTTCATCTATCTTTGTATCTCTAAAAAACTTTCCACTCTTTGTAATTCTCATATCGTTAGAGGTAGTAATGGTCGTATCTACCCCTTTTAGCTCTCTCATCGTCTTTATTTTAAAAACATTAAAGAGCTTTGCATCTTTTCCCACTCTTTTTTGGATAAAGAGTCCAAAACTCTTAGTCTCAATAGAGGCTACAATAAAAGCCATAAGCATAATAGGCAAAGTAAAACAGATACCTATGAGCGATAGCACCACATCAAATACTCTCTTAATCACTCTCCCCCAAAAGCTCATTGTTACTTCTTAACTCTATAAATCTTACTATAAGGCGAACTTACCACCAACTCAAATAGATTTTTGTCATAGTTACCCAACATAAACATCTGAACATAAGCCGAGTTGTAAGTCTCTTTGTCCATCACTATCATTTGACCATAACTCTTCAAATAGACAACTGCCATCTCTCCATCTAAGTGCATTAGTGTAGAGTTTACTTGCGTTGTGCCTTTGTTATCTAAAACTGCTTGGTCAAATTTATAGACTTTAACTGTTTTTTGTCCAATTTTCAAGATACCCTTTGCCGAATCAAACACTATACCATTTTGAAGCATCACAACACTCCCTTGCTGTTGTGCAGGTCGTGTCGGATAAAAAGCTATATTTCGTAAAGCTTTACCTGTTTTTAGATTTAGATTACCAAAGACCCCAACAGTAGGAAAGATTCTCATCATACGCATCGGCATATAGAGAAACACCTCTCTGGTTTTTTTAGGTAATTTAAAATCTTCTTTTTTCATCTCTCTTAAAAAACTATTTGGATTTTTATCTTTAAATATCAAAGGAGCGACAATGGAGTAGTTACTATCGACATAGGTC
>JALSHP010000232.1 GCA_026982175.1 Campylobacteraceae bacterium | reverse complement strand
TCAAAAGAGGTGAAGTTAACCAACATTGTCTCTTTTTGAGCGATACTTGGATGATTTTTTAACATGCTTTTAATATCAAGAAGTATCTGCTCCATCTGTTGGCTTGTGGTATTGTAAGTTACGCCAAGGGTCATCTTGATACGCCGAACCCCTCTTCTTGAATAGTTCTCAATGGGGCTGTTGGCAATGACTTGGTTGGGTAGGGTGATGAGTGATTTTCCAAAAGAGCGAATTTTGGTGGTACGCATACCAATGTCCTCAACTGTCCCCTCAACCTCTCCCACTTTTATCCACTCGCCAATGCGAATAGATTTGTCAAGGAGTAGGGCGACTGAACCAAAGATATTCGCAGCCGTATCTTTGGCAGCTAGGGCGAAGGCTAAACCTCCAATTCCTAAACCTGCAAGAAGACCTCCGACATTAATGCCCCACACTTCTAAAATGGAAGCGAGTCCAATGACAAGCACCACTCCTTTGATGATGGCTAAGATAAAGTTGCCTACTTCATAGGAGAGTTCAGGGTTAATACGTGAAGTAAAACTGTAAACAATTCCCCTAAGAGCATTAATCAATTCATAAAAAGCCCAAAAGAGGTTGTAGGCTATCATGGAGCTAATGATGTTGTTAATAAATGGGGTCTCTAAAAAGAGCAGTGCAAAAAAGAGACGTGTTCCAATAATAATAAACAAAAAGGTAAGAGGTCCTTTAAGGGCGAGGACAATACGTTCATCATAACTGTTTTTTGTTCTTCGGGTTAAGGGTTGTAAAAATTTTATGACAATGGTCGCAAAGAGTTTCCGTAAGAGAAGAAAAAAGAAAAAAGAGAAGAAAGCGGCGATAATATTACCAAGGGGTATATTAAAATAGAGGCTACTAAATGGTTCTCCATAGCGTGTGAGGTAAAAGCCATTGAGCCACGATTGAACTTGGGGAAAGAAGTTAATGTCCAGTTTTTCAATAATCTCTTGTGACTGCTCAATTATCTCTTGGGTTTGAGTGCTATTATTTTCATTCATAAATATTATTTTATCTAAAAATCACAGTTATTACACATAAACTTGATTAAATAATAGTTATAAAAATAATAAGGATACGATATGAAAAAACTAATATTATGGAGTTTTATCTTAATAACAACATCTCTTCATGCAGAGAGAATTACAGCAGACTATAAAGTAGAGTTTGGAATTATTGGGGAGATAGGGATTGCCAATGCTGTTTTAACGCGAGATGCAGAGACCTATGAGATTGATGTCAAATTAAAAGCAACAGGGCTTGCTGCAACTCTTTCAGGAGACAGAGAGGAACATCACATCTCTAAAGGGCATATTGAAAATGGTCTTATGGTGGCTGATTATTATCAGATAACCAAATCTTATGGAGCTAAGATGGTAAATAAACTCTATACGATTAATCATACAGATAAAACTGTTTTAAAGAGTTATAAGTATTGGAAAAATGGAAAACTTAAAAAAGATACCAATAAAACATTGGATTTCTATTCAAAGGATGATTTGCTTTCACTCTATTTTAATTTAGAGCAAAAAATTCAAGATAAAAAAGAGAGTAAATCTTATCTATTTACAGCGGTAGGAGCAGAAAAACAGCAGGGAGATGTTGAAGTTTATATTCCTCAATCATCTGAACTAGAAGAGTATAAAGAGGTATTGGGTGAAGAAGATAATGCTTGGTACGCCAAAGCGATTGTGCATCAAAATATCTTTTCAAGTGATAAAGGGGAACTGCTGTTGAAAATTGGTGCTGATGGCATTACTCAAAAAGCTGTGTTAAAAGATTTAATTCTTTTTGGAGATATTCGAGCAGAGAGAATTTAATTTCTCTCCCTCTTTTTAAAAAGAGTAAGCTATTTTTTTAACTGTTTAGGAAGCTTTTTATAACAGTTTAAACAGCGTTGACTCTCTTTTTTAATGATGCTACGTTTTCGTGCTTTGGTCTCTTTGAATTGAGGACGATAGTGTCTTACTAACTTTCTAAGTTTCTTATATTTTGTTCCTCTAAGTTTAATCTGTCTAAGCACTTTTCTTTTTCTTATATAACGTGCAGGATTAATGGCTCTACCATTTTTATAGAGTCCAAAGTGGAGGTGTGGACCAGTGCTTCGTCCTGATGTCCCTACATAGCCAATGACACGACCTTGCGAGACCCAAGAGCCAATGTGTAGTTTTCGGGCAAAACGGCTTTGATGAGCATAGAGTGTTTTAATGCCATTTTTATGTTTTATCTCAATCACACGTCCATAGCCACCTTTCCAACCACGATAGACAATTCTACCCCCAGCTGAAGCGATGATTTTAGTACCTCTTCTTGCTGCATAGTCAATTCCTAAATGGGCTCTGTAACGGTGTAAAATAGGGTGGTAACGTCGTTGTGTAAAGCCACTAGAGATACGCTTTATGTTTCTAATTGGACGAATAAATCCTGCTTTATTATAAACAAAAGTTCGCTGGTACTGTTTACCTGTGGAGTCATAATATTTATCATCGAGAAGAAAACCATAAAAAGGTTTTTTGTTTACCTCAATGAGACAAGCTTCAATTTGTGGGCTAGAGTAGGCTTTATTGTGTCGATATTTTTGGGTATAGAAGATAATAATTCTATCCCCTTTTCTCATTTTGTGAAAAGGGATAGATTTGGAGTAGACAGCTTCTAGTTCTTTTCCATAGTAGTGTGTTTTGGTGGCATTGTAGAGGTCTTTTTTAAACCCTTTTTTAATACGAATGGAGATGGTCTTCTCAATTAGTTGGTAGGGAATAGGAATATATTTGGCCTTAAATCCTTTTTTTACTCTACGAATTTCTAACATAAGTTCATCAGAAACAGGAATATTTATGGTTTTGATTTTCCCTTTTTTTCGGATGATACTATAGCTCTGACCTGCTTTAATCTCTTGAATAAGCTCTTTGTCTTCTCTGTCCATATTATAGTATAGCTTTTGAGAGATACCATGCTTTTTTAAAAAACCTAAAAAGGTGAGTTTGCTGCTCCATTTGTACTCTTTGGCTAGAAGATTGGGGCTAAAAAGCATCAGTAAGATTAATAAAAGTAGTGATTTTATAGGCATAGGCTATCTTTAAGTTGAATTTTTAAAAAGATTTTAACTGAAAGCTTCTTAGATAAATATGATAAAATTCGACAAAATTAAAAGGTTAAGCTTGAAAAAATATATGTTAACAATGGACAGGGGTATTTTACTTATGCTTCTAGCCTCACTCTCATTTGCTTGTATGGGGGGCTTTGCTAAAGTTATTTCAGAAATATTGCCTCCTGTTGAAGTAACATTTTTTAGAAATATTTTTGGGGTACTGTTAGTCGGCTTCTCCATTTATAAAATTCCTCTCAAACAAACAGGAGGTAAGTTTTTACTCTTAATTTTTAGAGGAACTATCGGATTTATCTCTTTGTTGGCATACTTCTATTTGATTGCCAATATCCCTTTGGGCGATGCCATTACTTACAACAAAACTTCCCCTATCTTTGTGGCTATCTTTGCCTATTTTTTTTTAAAGGAAAAACTCAACAAATGGGCGATAGTGGCGATTGTGCTTGGTTTTGTTGGTATTGTATTTGTAGCACAACCCATTGGAGGAACATTCGATAAATATGACATATTGGGCATTCTTTCAGGTATCGGAGCAGCCTTGGCGTATACTTCTATTCGGGAGCTTAGTAAATATTATGATACCCGTGCCATTGTCATGTCGTTTATGGGCATTGGAACCTTAGCACCACTCATTTTAATGTTAATAAGCCCTTATATTGAAGTCTCTTCAAATTTTGATTGGATGTTTGCTGAATTTACTATGCCAAATGGTATAGAATGGCTTTATGTTACAGGGGTGGGTCTCTTTGCCACAACTTCTCAACTGCTCATGACTAAAGCTTATGAGCTAACTAAAGCAGGGATTGTTGGTACTATCTCTTATTCCAATATTGTTTTTGGTCTAATTATAGGCATCACTTTAGGCGATGCCATACCTAATTTATGGACATTTTTAGGTATAATTTTGGTCATAAGTTCAGGGCTATTGGTAGCACTGTCAAAAGATAAATAATTATTATAAAAGGCATAACAGATGAAATTAATAGCAGGACCTTGTGTATTAGAGAGCCGAGATAATGTAATGCGAATTGCAGAATCATTAAACAAATATCATGAAGATTGTACGAAAGATTTTTATTTTAAAGCCAGTTTCGACAAAGCCAATAGAACCTCACTAGACTCTTTTAGAGGACCTGGCTTAGATGAAGGTTTAAAGATGCTTCAAGAGGTCAAAGAGCAATTTGGCTATAAACTTTTAACGGATGTGCATGACTATACACAACCACAAGCCGTAGCAGAGGTAGTCGATGTACTTCAAATCCCTGCTTTTTTATGTCGTCAAACCGATTTACTCGTCGCAGCTGCCAAAACAGGGGCGGTGGTAAACATTAAAAAAGGACAGTTTTTAGCCCCACAAGCTATGGAACATTCAGTAGCCAAAGTTTTAAAGACACGTGGATTTAATGGTGAAGTTTCCTATGAGAATGCAGAAAAATACAATGTATGGCTTACAGAACGTGGTTCATCTTTTGGTTATGGTAACTTAGTGGTCGATATGCGTGGTTTAAAACAGATGCGAGAGTTTGCTCCTGTCATTTTTGATGCGACCCATTCAGTACAACAACCAGCCTCTGGTGGAGCAACAAGTGGTGGTGATTCGGCTTTAGTACCCTATTTGAGTAGAGCAGCAGCTGCCGTTGGGGTCGATGGCTTTTTCTTTGAAACCCATTTTGACCCAAGCATTGCCTTAAGTGATGGTCCAAATATGATTGAACTTAATAAGCTAGAGACTTTAATCAAGCAAATTGAAGCAATTCAAGCAATTGTGGAGTAGGGTGTCAATTTATTGCAC
This sequence comes from Campylobacteraceae bacterium, assembly GCA_026982175.1. GTDB lineage: Bacteria > Campylobacterota > Campylobacteria > Campylobacterales > Sulfurovaceae > UBA1140. The sequence continues at coordinate 10,740 of JALSHP010000232.1, read as the reverse complement.
CAAAAAAAGCTTAATTGGTTATAATTATTTAAAATTTAAAAGAGACAAAAGGAACTAAATGACGACAGTAGAAGGTAACTTACAAGTAGATAAAAGTAAAAAAGTAGCCATTATTAATGCAAGGTTTAACCATTTTATCACCGATAGATTGGTAGAAGGTGCGGTAGATGTATACGCAAGACATGGTGGAGATGCAGATGATTTAGACCTCATTTTAGTGCCAGGGGCATTTGAAGTTCCATTTGCTTTAGACAAAGCTTTGGCTTCTGGTAAGTATGATGCTGTTTGTTGTTTGGGTGCAGTTATTCGTGGGGCAACACCTCATTTTGATTATGTCTCAGCAGAGGCGACCAAAGGGGTAGCATCGGTAACGATGAAGCACGGAAAACCTGCAACTTTTGGTGTTTTAACAGTTGATAGTATTGAACAAGCGATTGAACGTGCAGGAACAAAGGCAGGTAACAAAGGTGGCGAAGCGATGGCAAGTCTTATTGAATTGATGAATTTATATACGGCTTTAGAGGCGTAGTTTTAATGTTGGTGTGATAGCAATCACACCCTACGGCATCGAACCTCTAGGGGGCGATTGCCATCGCACCAATAAATGTGAAAATAAGGTAAAAAATGGCAACAAGACACCAAGCAAGAAGAGCAGTAGTAGGACTTTTATATGCGTATGATTTAGGGAATGAAGAGATTTCAACCTTTAGTAATATCATCTTAGAAGAGGATAAAATCCGTAACAAACAAAGAGAGTTCTCGCATACTCTCTTTGATGGAACGATTAAAAATTTAAAGATGATTGATGAAGAGATTAAAAAACATCTCCGATCATGGGATTACAACTCCATTGGTAAAGTTGAAAAAGCAATTATGCGTTTAGCGACTTTTGAGATTATGGTTGAGGGGATAGACAAGCGTATTATTATTAATGAAGCGATTGAGTTAGCCAAAGCTTTAGCTGACGATAAATCTCCACAGTTTATTAATGCTGTGCTTGATGCAGTAGGAAAAGAAGAAGCAGCCAACATTGAGAAACCTAAAGAAGTTGAAGTTCCTAAAGAGAAGCCTGAATAGTAGAAAAAGGAGACAAAAATGAGTGCCTTACATAATAAGCGAATGAGCATAGATGAAGCTGTAGAACTCATCGAAAAAGCAGACCTAAAAACTTTGGGTCGTATGGCTTCTGAAATGAAAGACAAACTACACCCTAAAAAAGTGACTACTTTTGTGGTGGACAGAAACATCAACTACACCAATATCTGTTGGGTTGATTGTAAGTTTTGTGCTTTTTATACGCATGAGAAAAAAGAAGATGCTTACATCTTGACTTTTGAAGAGATTGACCAAAAGATAGATGAACTTTTAGCCATTGGGGGAACACAAATTCTCTTTCAAGGTGGGGTGCATCCAAAACTTCAAATTGAGTGGTATGAAGATTTAGTAGAGCATATCTCTAAAAAATACCCTCAAGTGACCATTCATGGCTTCTCTTCTATAGAAATAGATTACATTGCTAACCGTTCTAAAATTTCTATTTCTGAAGTGATAAGACGGCTTAGAGATAAAGGTTTAAGCTCTATTCCAGGGGCTGGTGCTGAGATATTATCGGACAGAGTTCGAGACATTATCGCTCCGAAAAAACATGACAAAGACCAATGGCTTGAAGTTCATCGACAAGCACATAAGTTGGGGGTAAAGTCCACGGCAACGATGATGTACGGAACAGTTGAGACTGTTCGTGAGATAGTTGAGCATTGGGACTATGTACGTCAGCTTCAAGATGAAACAGGTGGGTTTAGAGCCTTTATCATGTGGTCATATCAGAGTGACCATACCCAACTTAAACGTGAATTGCCAACCATTAGTAAGACAACGCCTAATCAATATCTGCGTTACTTAGCCGTAGCACGGCTCTTTTTAGATAATGTACCCAACATTCAAAGCTCTTGGGTAACACAAGGCTCTTACATTGGTCAAATGGCTCTTAAATTTGGAGCGAATGATTTAGGGTCAACCATGATGGAAGAAAATGTCGTCTCAGCTGCAGGAGCAGCAAACAGTATGAATCAAGATGAGATGATAGAGCTTATTCGTGACATAGGGGAAAACCCTGCTAAGCGAAATACAGCTTATGATATTTTGGAGCGATTTTAAATATAATTTTGTGGTGCAATAAATTGCACCCTACAGTGGCTAATAAAAATGCGTAGGGTGTCAATTTATTGCACCATAAGATAAATTTAAAGGAAATAAACAAATAATGAAAATAATAATATTTTTAACACTACTAACACAAGGAATTTTAATGAGTGCTAACCTTAGCCAATTAAAAATTAACAACACAGATGTACCCTTCATATTTGAAGAAGATAAAAACTTACCCATTGTCTCAATGCAACTGATTTTTAAAAATTCAGGTGCCTTAAGTGATACACAAGATGGAATAACCAAACTCTCTGCCTCTTTACTCAATGAGGGAACAAAAAAAGATGGAAGTACAGGTTTTGCCACAAAACTTGAAAACAGAGCCATTTCACTCTCTACCCATGCAGGAAAAGAGACCTTTGTTATTGAAGTGGGTTCACTTAAAGAAGAGTTTCCTTATGCCATTGAGCGTTTAAAAGAGTTACTTACAGACCCTAATTATAGTGAAGATACTCTAAGTAAAATAAAAACACAAACCATCGCTTCTTTAAAAAGAAGAGAGAGTGATTTTGACTATATCTCCTCTTTAGAACTTAAAAAGATGATTTTTAAAAACACCCCTTTAGCCAAACCAAGTTCAGGAACCGTTCAAAGTGTTGAAGCGATTAAATTGGTAGATATTGACAAACATTTAGGTGAGCATTTAGGTTTAGGCAATGCCATTGTGGTGATGGGTGGAGATATTTCACAAAAAGAGGCAAAAGATTTTGCTAAAAGTGCTTTAAGCTCTCTCTCTTCTGTAAGCTCAAAAACCATTCCTACTATGAAAGCCTTAGGTAAAAAGCAGACCAAAGAAAAAATAGTAAAAAGCGAACAAGCTTATGTCTATTTTGGTGCTCCTTTAAATGTTGCTTTTGATTCAAAAGAGCGACATCTAGCCCAAGTAGCATCATTTATTTTAGGAAGTTCTGGTTTTGGTTCACGTATGATGGAGGAGATACGGGTTAAAAAAGGCTTAGCTTATTCAGCTTATAGCCGTTTTAACATTAACAAAACGCACGCCTACTTTTCAGGATATTTACAGACCAAAATAGAGACAGGAAAAGAGGCAGTAGATTCTGTTAAAGAGGTGGTAAAAACTTTCTTAGAGAAAGGGGTAATCCAAGAGGAATTGACGGCAGCTCAACAGTTTATTGTGGGTTCAGAACCTCTTAGAAACGAAACCCTTTCACAAAGACTTAGTCGTGCTTTCCAAGAGTATTATACGAACAAACCTCTAGGCTCATCAGCAGAGAATTTAAAAAAGATAGAAAAAATTACACTTAAAGAGCTTAATGATTTCATTAAAGCCCATCAAGAAATAGCCGAACTCTCCTTTTCTGTGGTTACAGGAAAGAAGTAGCCATAGCCTCTTCTAGGGGAGCTGCTTTAGCAAAGTAGTGTCCTTGAGAGTAGTCTACCCCTAACTCTGTTAAAATATTATAGATACGCTCATTCTCTACAAACTCAGCAACCGTTTTAATCTTTTGTTTTTTTGCAAAAAAGACAATTGTTTCGATTAAATCTTTTGAAAAAGAGTCTGTTTCAATATTACGAATTAAGCTTCCATCTATTTTAATGTAGTCAGGATGATAAGCTTGAATACGGGAAAAGTTTGAGAAGCCTTTACCAAAATCATCTAGGGCAATTTTAACACCATATTCTCTTACTTCACTAACAAATTCCTGTATCTCCTCTTCACTTTTCATTCTTTCATCTTCTACCAATTCAATGGTAATACGATGTGCTTCAGTTCTATATTTTTTTAAAAGATTGAAAAACTCTGTACGTATCTTTTTATCTTCTATGTCGAGTGCCGATAAGTTGATAGAGATTCCAGTGCTTACATGAAACAAGGCTCTAAATGAGTTTTTTAAAACAATAGAGGTAATGGTATGATAATATTTCCCCTCTTTTGATAACTCTAAAAAGTGGTAAGGAGAGATAATATTGTTTCTATTGTCTATTAAGCGTACAAGAGACTCATATTTAACGACCTCTTTTGTTTTGTTATCAATAATTGCTTGAAAATGAGAGACAATATTGTAGGACTCTATTGCCTCTTTGAGCATAATAAATTGATTGAGCTTTTTAGTAGATTTTTTGGTCTCCTCTTCTAAAAAATTTTCAGCAACAATAAACTCTTCTTTGTTGGAAAGAATTTTTTTTAAGCCAATTTTTGCATTTTCAAAAGCATTTTCACCATAAGCTAGAGCAGATACAATAGAAAGCGTATAATCAACAATGCCAATTTTAATCTTTTGACTATTCACTTTTTCTTGAAATCTATTTAATGTTTGAACTAAATACTCTTTATCAATAAACTCATTATCTTCTTTTACAAAAACAAACTCACCATTGTCAAGTAGGTAAATTTGAGAAAAATGACACTCTTTTGGCATATGTTTTAACAACTCTTTGGCAAAAAGTTTTTGAAGGCGTTTTGTAATTTTATTGGTAAAAGAGTGTTTGAGATATTTAAACTCTTCAATCTTAATAAGGAGTAAGATGGCTTTTTTCTTTTGTTTTAAAAAGTCATTTAACTGTTTCTCATGATTGACAATTTCTGTAACAGGTAGAGAGAGAGTAATAAACTGTTCAATCTCCCCTTCAAAGTTTAATATGGGTTGAATGGTTGTCTTAAGATAGTAGATTGAACCATCCTTATTTTTATGCTTTAAGACACCACTCCATACCTCTTTGTGATGTGCAATTTTATTCCATACGGAATTGAAGAATTGTGGAGAATCTTTTTTAGACTTAATAAGGCTATGTGATTGACCAAGTAGTTCCTCTTTTGTAAAACCAGAAATTTGACAATAGCGTTCATTGACATAGGTAATAATACCATCTTGATTAATTTTAGAGATAATGGCTGAAGTCTTAGCAATGCTTTCATACTCTCGGCTAAGATGTTTTGCTTGAAGTTGATTTTTAATTTGACCAATCTGTTTTTCTAAGCTCTTATGGTTAATGGGTTTTTGTATATAGCCTTGAATACCATAATTAATACTCTCTTCTAAAATACTACTATTAAGGTGTGCCGAAATAATGATGATGGGAATTTCCATATCGATATCTCGAATCATTTTAATAAAATCATTACCATTAATATTGGGCATTAAGAGGTCAGTAATAATTAAATTAATATCATTTTCTTTAAATTTTTTAAAGGCATCTAATCCATCTTTGGCTTGAATAATATTGCTTGAAAACTTTTGAAGTACTTTGGTGGTGATTTGTCGAGTTAAGGTATCATCTTCTATGTATAAGATATTGAAGAAAAATTTATTTAATGTTTTTTCCAAAAATAATTACTCCCTTTTTGTATAGATATATTAATTTGAAATTTAATAAGGAATTGTAGAACAATTATTAAAATAGGAGGAGGATTTAGAAAATAATGCTTTGGGGTGATACTGATTGGTTACTTAAATATACAGTATAAATTTTATTTTTAATAAATGTGTTTTTTTACTTCACTTTTAAGCTTAATAATCTTTTTTAAACTATGGTCTTAGGCATCGAAACCCAAAGGGTGTAAGGTGAATTTACCTGCTGGGTATGGGTTGTTTTTTAGGAGGGGGTAGTTACCCTCTTATTTTCCCAACTCCTAAAAAGAGAAACAGAGAACTTGCAGAAACCAAGATAATAGAAGCTCCAGAAGCGACATCATACTCATAAGAAAACCACAATCCAAAGAGCGTAAACACGGAAGAAAAAAGTCCAGAGAGTAGCATCATAGAAAAGAGGCTATGGGAGAGTTTTTCAGCAATATACACAGGAATTGTTAGTAACGCAATGACCAAAATAAGTCCCACTACTTTAATGGCAACCACCACGGTAAGGGCAGAAAGTAGCAAGATTAGTGTGTAGAAAAAAGGCACATTAATACCACGTAAATTGGCATATTCGCTGTCATAAGAGACAGCTAAAATATCTCTGTACCAAAAGGTCATTATAGACACAATAAGTCCTAAAAGTCCTCCCATAAACCACAAATCAGCTTGGGAAACAGCTAAGATAGAACCAAATAAATAGCTCATAAAATCAGCTTGATAGCCAGGGGTAAGGTCAATGAGTACGACTCCTATTGCCATGCCCACAGCCCACATCAGACCAATGAAGGTGTCCATACGCTCACGATGTTTAAGGGTAATGGAGGCGATAATCAATGCCGATAAAACAGCAAATACAGAAGCTCCTAAAAAGATGGGTAAGCCAAAATAGACAGCAATCCCAATGCCACCGTAAGCCGTGTGGGCAATGCCTCCTGCTAAAAATACCATGCGATTGACCACAATGAGTGAACCAATAATTCCAGATGCTATGGAGACTAAAATCCCTGCGAGTAGGGCATTTTGAATAAAATCATAGCTAAGTGCTTCTAACATTGCTTTTCTCTTTTCACTATTTTTTCTCTTTAAATTTTTTAAAAAGCTCTACTTCACAAAAATGGTCATTTTTTTCTGATTTTAAATTGGAAATCTCATGGCTAGAGAGCGTTTTGTTAATGTGAACCACGGTGTTCGCATACTGCATAATAACTGAAATATCATGACTCACAACGATAATCGTAATATGACTATTAAGTTGTTCTAAGAGTTCATAAATCTGCTTTTGTCCCTCCACATCAATACTTGCTGTTGGTTCATCTAAAATCAAAATTTGAGGGTGTGCACACAAGGCACGGGCTATCATGACCCGTTGGCGTTGTCCACCAGAGAGTGAACCTATTTTTTCATTGGCAAACTTCTCCATGCCCACTTGTGCCAAAGCCCCTAAGGCACACATCTTCTCTTCATTCGCATAGCCAAAAAGAGGGCGTTTTGTACCAATGTGACCCATCAGAACCACTTCAATAACTTTAATAGGAAAATCAGTATTGACATTGGTATTTTGAGGAACATAGCCAATCTTGGCTAAATTCTTTTTAGGGGCTTCTCCAAAAGTACGTACTGTACCATTTTTAACGCTGTTAATGCCTAAAATAAGTTTAAGTAGCGTAGATTTTCCCCCACCATTTGGACCAATAATGGCTAAGAAATCTTTTTCTTGAACTTCTAGGTCGATGTTCTCTAAAATTGTCTGTTTTTCATAGGAAAAAGAGAGGTTTTTGATTTCGATTATAGGCATATTTTTACTTCTTTTGGGCAATAGCATTGGCTAACATAAGTAAGTTTTCAGCCCAATTTTCAGCCAAAGGAGAAGCTTTTATGACGGCTATGTCTAAATTGTTTGCAATGTTTTTAGAAGCTTTATCTGAAAATTCTGGTTGGGTAAAAATGGCAGATACTTTTGCCTCTTTTGCTTTTTTGATAATGCTTACTAAGGCTTTCATTTTAGGCTCTTTTCCCTCTACTTCAACAGGGAGTTGGATTAAGTTGTAACGCTCTGCAAAATAGCCCCATGAGGGGTGAAACACCATAAATTTTGTCCCCTTTGGGGTAGCTTCTAATATTTGCTTTATCTCTTTATCAATGCTATCTAGCTCTTTAATATAAGCTTCATAATTTTGTTTATAAAAATTTGTATTATTTGCATCTAAACTTACTAAAGTCTCATAGATGTTTTTAGCAATTATTTTTACATTAAGAGGGTCAACCCAAACATGGGGGTCAAACTCCTCTCTCTTCTCATGATGCTCATGATGCTCTTGATGCTCATGCTTACAGTTGTGATGTTCCTGATGCTTTTTGATGCCTTTGGAACTGTCAATCAGAAGCATGTTTTTGTTCTGATTAGAAAACTTTGGAAGCCAAACATTTTCAAACTCAACGCCTATGCTAAAATAAACATCAGCTTTGGTAATGGCTTTCATTTGAGAGGGTTTAGGCTGATAATTATGAGGAGAAGCCCCTTGACCTACCATCACAGTTACGCTTACTTTCTCACCTCCAATTTTTTGAACAAAAACTTTTTGAGGAATGATGCTGACAACAACATTAGTATTGGCAAAGATATAAAGTGTTAAAAGAGAAAAGAGAAAAGGAATTTTTTTCATGGGTATCCTATGTCAAAAAATTTAGATGGAATCATAGCATAATTTTGTTAATAAATTTTCAAAACAAAAAACAATATTTTTAAGACCTTTTAGATATAATAACTTCTAATTTTACTAACATATAATATAATATATAAAGGAAGTTTATGAGCGAAGAGAATTTAGACATACAAGAAGTGAAAATTGAAGATAGTATGAGAGGTTCTTACCTTGACTACTCTATGTCCGTTATTGTAGGACGTGCTTTACCTGATGCTAGAGATGGATTAAAACCAGTTCATAGAAGAATACTTTATGCCATGAGTGAGTTAAATCTTACGCATAGAGCTGCCTATAAAAAGTCGGCACGTATTGTTGGGGATGTAATTGGTAAGTATCACCCACATGGTGACAACTCTGTTTATGACGCTTTGGTTCGTATGGCACAAGATTTCTCTTTGAGGGCACCTCTTATTGATGGACAAGGAAACTTTGGTTCAGTCGATGGTGACAACGCAGCAGCGATGAGATATACCGAAGCCCGTATGACGAGCATAGCTGAAGAGCTTCTACGTGATTTAGAGAAAGATACTGTAGATTTTATTCCTAACTACGATGACTCTATGAGTGAACCTGATGTGCTTCCTTCTCGTGTGCCTAACTTGCTACTTAACGGTTCATCGGGTATTGCTGTTGGTATGGCGACCAATATTCCTCCTCACCGTATGGATGAACTCATTGAAGCACTTCTACATATACTTGACAACCCTAGCTGTGATGATAGTGAACTCCTCTCCATTGTCAAAGGTCCAGACTTCCCAACAGGAGGGATTATCTTTGGTAAAAAAGGGATTACCGATGCCTACACGACTGGGCGAGGACGAATTAAAGTTCGTGCTAAGACACACATAGAAGAGAAGAAAAATAAAGAGGTTATTGTTGTAGATGAGCTTCCTTATCAAGTCAATAAAGCACGTCTCATTGAAAATATTGCCCATTTAGTACGCGACAAACAGATTGAGGGGATTTCTGAAATTCGTGATGAGTCTGACCGTGAGGGTATGAGAATTGTCATTGAGCTTAAACGTGATGCGATGAGTGATATTGTCTTAAATAACCTCTTTAAGCAGACAAGCATGCAAAATACTTTTGGAATTATCATGTTAGCCATTGCCAACAAAGAGCCAAAAGTCTTTAAATTACGTGAGATGCTTGACTTGTTTTTACGCCATAGAAAAACAGTTATTATTAGAAGAACCATTTTTGACCTTGAAAAAGCAAAGGCACGAGCGCACATTTTAGAGGGTCTTAAAATTGCTGTGGATAACATTGATGAGGTTATTCGTATTATCCGTGAGAGTGAAGATACCGAGACAGCTAAACTCTCCCTCATGAGTAAGTTTTCTCTTTCAGAAATTCAAGCCCATGCTATTTTAGAGATGAAACTTAGACGGCTTACAGGTCTTGAAGTTGAGAAGATTGAAAATGAGTTAAAAGAGCTTTACGCCTTGATTGAGTATTTAGAGTCTATCTTAAAGAGTGAAACCATTCTTAACGGCATTATTGTAGATGAGCTTAAAGAGATTGGTGATAATTTTAAAGCACCACGTCGTACAGAGATTATTGATGATTATGATGACATTGACATTGAAGATTTAATCCCCAATGAGCCGATGGTAGTGACCATTACCCATAGAGGCTACATTAAACGTGTACCTGTGAAACAGTATGAGAAACAAAAACGTGGTGGTAAAGGAAAGATTGCTGTTACTACGCATGATGATGACTTTATAGAGCAGTTCTTTATCTCTTCTACGCATGACACGCTTATGTTTGTGACGGACATGGGGCAACTCTATTGGTTAAAAGTCTATAGAATTCCAGAGGGAAGCCGAACAGCTAAAGGTCGAGCAGTTTTAAACCTCATTAATCTTAAAGCAGATGAAAAAATAATGTCTATTATTCCTACGACTGATTTTAATGAAGACAAAGGTTTGGTATTCTTTACTAAAAAAGGAATTGTAAAACGTACCAACTTAAAAGAGTACTCCAACATTAGAACCAATGGTGTACGTGCGATTAATCTTGATGAAGATGATGCGATTGTAACGGCTAAAATTGTGATGCCTGAGACGCAATGGCTTTTTGTAACCACTAAAAAAGGTCAATGTATCAGATTTAAAGTCGAAGATGCAAGAGAGATAGGACGTGTGGCACGAGGGGTAACTGCCATTAAGTTCAAAATAGAAGATGACTATGTTTGTGGTGGTATTACCATTGACAATGAAGAGTCTGAACTTCTTATGCTTAGTGAAAAGGGTATTGGTAAGCGAACTACTGCTTCAGAATACCGAGAACAGAGTCGTGCAGGTAAAGGTGTAATCTCTATGAAGCTTAGCAAAAAGACAGGTGATGTGGTAGGTGTTGTACTTGTCGAAGAGGACAAAGACATGATGTGTCTCACCTCCATTGGTAAAATGATTCGTGTAGACATGCAAAGTATTCGTAAAGCAGGGCGAAATACTTCAGGGGTCATTGTGGTAAATGTTGAGAAAAAAGATACTGTTGTG
>JALSHP010000231.1 GCA_026982175.1 Campylobacteraceae bacterium | reverse complement strand
CCCTCACTATGCACTACATGAGAAACATTTTAGTAAGTGCATTAGCAGAACAAGGCATAGAAGCCATTACTCTTAGTGGCATATTGGGGCATAAAGACCCAAACACGATAAACAAGTACCTAAGTATAAATCATCATAAAAGTAGCCAAATAGGGCTTAGTAAGGTAGATGATATTTTAGATGTGGAGGTTTTGTAATGGATAATAATAGACGTGAAGAGATAGAAACAATAATGGCAGACTTTATAGAAGAGGGCAAAAAAGAAGATGGACATAAAATAATATTTAATATTGATTTTTTTGATAGTGATTATTTATCTGAGGGGTGGGCTAAGGGAATGTCTCACGTGCATCTTATGATGTTTTTGAGAAATAACATTGATAAAGAATTTATTATCACTTTTATCTTAGATAACTTTTATGATTTTAAGGGTGATTTAAAAAACAATATACGTACACTTCTATCTGAAACTTTGATGTATCATACCATGCAATCAAGTAAAAAAACAGCAGTTTGTATGTCTAAAACAGCTACACACTTGCCAAGCCTAAAGGCATTCAAGAAAAAAGAAAGTCTAGCAAGTATAAAACAAGATGCAAAGAAAAAAGCTAAAGAGCTTTTAAAGTGCATTCCAAAGTATCCTCTTATAAGTCTAGCTTCAGACAAAAGCAATCCATTAGGAGAGATACTTATTGATTTTATTAACAACACAGACAGCTACTATGATAATTGGGATACATCAATGAGTGCAACAAGTGATGATTTAAGAAACCACCTCAAGTCTTTAGGCATTACACCCAAAAAGATAACAGACTACATAGCCCACTTCAAAATTAATTAACCCCCTCCATTCCGATAATAACGGAATAGCACTTTTTTTGACTAATTCTTATTAAGGAATACTTCTAGGTATGAAACATAAGGAACTAATTAATCCTTAGATATGTTTCTAGTTATTAAGCGACAAGAGAAGCTTCACTTGTAATTTTATTACAAGGAGTCAGAGATGACTACAGACAAAAAAGACTGGCTAACAGCAAAGGACGTACATAGTGAGTTTGGTTTTTCAACCTCGACCCTCGCAAAATGGAGAATGAATAAAATCAATCTCAAATTTTCAAAGATGGGAAAGTATATCAGATATGCACGTTCCGACATTGAAGCATTTATAGAGAGTAATAAAGTTGAGGTGGCTTAGATGAAAAAGTCTACCCATATTATTACAATTATGAAGCTATTGTTAGCAGGTGAAAAAGTTGTATCGAGAGATAGACTAGCATCAAATGCAAACCAATATTTTGGCACGATAAAAAAGCACGGTATAGAACTTGTAGAAGTTTGGAAACCTAATCTTACAAATGCTGGAAAGCACAAAGAGAGAAGTTTGCATCAAACGATAGAAAATATCGCAAGAGCCAAAAAGTATTTAGAAGCATTGCAGGGCGTAAAGTTCAAGCAAGATGAGAACCAAGAGAGCTAATATTGACTCTCTTAATCTCTCTCATACACAGCTTGAAGCAGTTTTCATTCATCATGAAGATTATATCATAGAAGCCGTGAAAACTAAAAGCGTATTTAATCCTGCCACATGGAGTAAAGCCTTTGGTAAAGCATTGACTCAAAATATCATTGAAGCCAAAATTATACACAGCTACTTAGGATTACGCCTACCCTTAAAAACCTATTCAAGGAGTAAAGATACTCCAGTAGTAGAGTTCGCAGGGCTACACGGTCATAATGAACGCTCACAGCTATTAACACAAACATTGAGAGAGTTAGAGAGTCAATTACAAGATGCAAGAGTCACGAGGATAGACATAGCCATTGATTATGAGGGTAATATGCCTACAAGTATTATTAAGGCATTGTCTAAGACTAGAGAGCCGTTTCGGTGGAAAAATACTACCTACTACAAAACAGCCAAAGAGAAAAAAGTAAATAACTTTATGGATATAAAAGTCTATGATAAAGCACTTCATGCAGGACTTGATTATCCTATGATGAGATTAGAATTTTGTTTTAAAAATGACTACTTGAAAAAAGTACAATTAAAGGACATAGAGAGCCTTTATCCAAAGATGCAAAAATCAATCAAAAAAGCTACTGGGTTAAGTGTGAAAATAGAGCGATTTTTCTCTCTATAAGTTATATACTAAGGAATTTCACACCAAAACCTCAACTAAGCCCCACCACAAGGGGCGTACAGCACTATTTGAAAAAGTACAATAAGGGAGATAAAAACATGACTGAAAAACAACGAAAAAAACAAGCAAAGAAGCAACTCAAAAAAGCATTAAAAAGCAAAGATTTACCCATAGGGGTTACACTCACATTTCACATGATAGATGAGGTCACAG
>JALSHP010000230.1 GCA_026982175.1 Campylobacteraceae bacterium | reverse complement strand
CCGTCAAACAACATTCAAACATCCCATTAATTTCGATTCAAAAACATGATTGTTGTGCTTCATTAAAATGCACCCTACCCCTACAAAAACCAAAAATCTACTGTCCGTCTCTAACGCAACGAACATAAGTGTAATAGTACTTATTGAGCCCAGTCACAGAGCCAATGTTGAAGACCACAACCCACGCATCGTACTCAACGCCCACAATGCTAGTAGACGACCAATAGCTATAGTAATTATTGGTTCCAATATACTCAAAAACATTTTCTTTTATAGCAGGTTCTCTTTTAGATCTGTCTATAAGTGTTTTTAACTCATTTATGTTGGGTAGTCGCCAGTCATCAAGGCTGTCTAAAGTTAATGCTTCACAATGGTCTATGGCTTCTTGCCAACTGTATGCAGTGCTATTTGTTTCATTGTTATCTTGCCATTGTAAACCTGTTTTACTATCACTTACAATGTTAGCTACTTTTGTAAACTGTCCAGTTTCTTCTACTACACTAAAACTAAAACTACTAAGCCCTATCATAATCAAAAGGATTGTTCTCATCTAATACTCCTACTTTTTTCATTAAATTAAAGCTATTTGAATGCTGTATATGCGAAACAAATGAAGCTTGAACAGATAAAAAAGCTTTTATCTCTTCATGATTCATTTTTCCTTTTTGGGCTTCGTAACTGTTTAAATAAACTGCTTTTTGAGCCTTAAAATTGTTGACCACTCTTTGTCGTGTCAAGAGGTAGTCTTCTCTTATGATGTACCCTAAGAAGTCCAGTCCAGAACTGTGTGGCTTTAATTTGACATCTTCTCTTAGCTTTAAAGCCAAGTTTTCTTTTAAGTAGTACGATATTTGAGCTAACAACGCTTCTAATCTCTCTTTTGATTTGTCAAAAAGAACAAAGTCATCAACATAACGCAGATAACACTTTACTTTTAATTCTCGTTTTAAGTAGTTGTCAAACCTACTCATGTAGACATTGCCAAAAAACTGACTCGTCAAGTTTCCTATGGCTAAGCCTTTGTGTTTTGGTAAGAGAAAAAGTGTTTTATGTTCAGGTAAAAGTTTTAGTTTACTTTTATCTCCTTTGAAACGGTAGTTTCGTGTAGGGTCATGATAGATGATTTTGTTTAACAAATAAAAAATCTCTTTTTTGTAATTGTCTCTTGCTGCATTAAAATGACACCCTACAGTGCCAACGTGTTTGCCGTAGGGTGTCAATGATACATCATCAAATTTATGCTCTGACAATTCATCAAACATATTTTTAAACAATATATTTTTATCTAAATTATAAAAAAACCCCTTGATGTCCAACTGTAAGTAGTAACCCTTGTGCGTTTTATGCATGTAACTTTGAGCTTTTTTAACTGCTTGGTGTATGCCTCTTTTTTTTCGGTTGTTGTAAAGGTCGTTTATGAAACGTTTTTCATAGTAAGGCTCTATGGCATTTATGAGCAGATGATGCACCACACGGTCGCGAAAGTCTGCTGCGAAAACTTCACGCAGTTTTGGAGAATGGGTTAGAAAACAGATAGACTGCCCTATTTTGTAACTTCTGTTTTGTAAATCATAAACCAAATCCCAAAGATTTTCTAAGAGATTTTGTTCAAACTTTAAAGCGTTCAAGGTATTGGTTTTATGTTTTCTACAAGCTTTGTAAGCTCTGTATACGTTTTTAAATGTGAACAACATTTTTTCTCCTTTTTTATTTTGCTGCAATAAATTGACACCCTAGCAAACCGTCAATGCCAATGAATTAAGCTTTTTTTGAGCCAAATCATTCGGGTGTAAACACGCCGTTTCCCAAAATGCAGACTGCATATAAGGAACCGATGGCTCCAGCCTCGCTACCAAACCGTAGGGTGTCAATTTATTGCACCGTGATTATATTACATCCTGATATTCATATCGTAGCATCTATCAAAAACAATGTTTTTGTGGTGCATTAAAATGCACCCTACATTTTTTATATCCTCTGAACACCCAACCAACCCTGTGCTTGTTTACAAATACCCACTACCAACATGGAACTGTATTCAAACTGCTTAAATGACTTAAAGGCTTGTAACTCTTTGCTTAACTGTATGAGCATTTTCATGTCTTCACAAGCATCACGCAAGTTAATTATCGCTTCTTTTTTATCTTTGCTCAAATTTGCTCTATTTATGAGGTAGAGTATGTTTTTACTCTTTTGCCTTAGGTCTACACCAATGGTGTATTTGTTATATTTTTCAAATCCTTTTACAATCTTTTCCATATAGACAGCCAAATCTAAAGCTGACTTAAATATGGGGAGGTTTTCGGCGTTCATAATTTTTCCTTTTTTATTTGCCAATTTTATTTTTGGTGCATTAAAATGACACCCTA
>JALSHP010000229.1 GCA_026982175.1 Campylobacteraceae bacterium | reverse complement strand
TATGTGGTTAAACGTACCGATGGAGGTAAAACGCTTAATCTAATAGTCGAAACCAAAGATGTAAATGCAGAGCGTGATTTAAGAGCAGAGGAGAGACAAAAGATTAAACACGCAGAGGCTTTGTTCGCTCATTTGGACACTAACATAGAGGTAAAGTTTGAGACACAGTTAAGAGCTAGAGCAATGAGTGAAATTATGAAAGAGCTTATGGGACATGAAGATTAAACTAGCCACCTTCAACCTCTATCAATTTGTTGAACCTCCTTATGCGTGGTACACCAAAAAAGAGCGTTTTACGCCAGAGCAATGGCTTGAAAAAACAGCATGGATAAAAAGCCAAATTGTTAAAATGGATTGTGACATTATTGGGTTTCAAGAGGTCTTTTCTCGTGATGCATTGGAGAGACTTGTTAAAGAGTTGGGCTATGACTATTTTGAAACGGTTGATGAGGCGAAACTGCATAAAAAAACTTACCTTAGTACCACCCTTGCTATTGCTTCAAAGTACCCCATCAAAAAAATTCAGCGTGTTAGGGTACATATTCCTAGTTTTGAAAAACATGCGTTTGTGGGGCATTATGCTTTTGCTAGAGTACCAATAAAAGCGACCATTGTGCTACCCCATGAGCAGGAGTTAGTGGTTTATGTGGCTCATTTGAAATCTAACCGACTTAATGAGTTTGAATATAAGTTTAGAGCAGAGCATACCCTAGAACATAAACAAAAATCAGTAGCAAAAGCTTTAGAGGGGACAAAAGAGACCTCTTTGCATCAACGCTTATGTGAAGCTTCATCACTCTTTTTTAATATGAAAAAGCTAAAAGACAAACCCACAGTCTTACTCGGAGATTTTAATGACAAAGAGTTCTCTTTAATTTTTGATGCTTTGGCAAATCCTAAATATTATGATGCAAAGAGCCAAGAGGAGGCATTGCTTAAAGATGCTTCTTATGAATACACACAGATTGAAGCAAATCCTCACCCTGAAGCAAAAGAGCCACAACGAAAAGCGACAAGTTATTTTTTAGGCAAAGGCAATGTTTTGGATTATGTTTTTATCTCTAAGCATTTTGAGCTTAAAAAGTATGTTGTTTTAGATGAACATTTAAAAGAGCATGGAACAGATTTGTTACTGAAAAGTGACCATGCTCAGGTAGTTTGTGAAGTGAAAATTCTATGAGGAGATAGAGGCTTTCTCCAAGACATCTGCATCACGATTAAAGAAAAAACGGTGTGGATAACTTGACGCATCTTTAGCAAAGAGGGCAACAAGTGTCACTGAATATTCATCAATGGACTCAACCGTACAGAGTATCTCTCGGTCATGTTTCTTACTTCTAGCAACATCTTTTACAGTATCATCAACTTTTAGGTTTTTCATCTCTTCAATGGTCATTTTTTGTGCCTTGTTTTTTGCGAATTATAGCCAATTGTCTCTAAGTCTTTTCAAACGCTCTTTATCGCCTACCTTTTCATACCAAAAAATAAGCGTCTCTTTTACTCTCTCATCTTCTACAAGCTCATCAAAATAGGCATTCACTTCATCTTGTAAGGCTTTATCTTCAAAAATAGCATTGGCTCTCTCTTCATCTCTGTCATATTCTATGATGAATTTATATTGTTCAATAAGTGCTTCAAAGAGCATGATTTTAAGTGAATCTCCATAACAGCTATGCTTCACAACCTCTCTAGCCCATGCCAAACTATCCTCATGGCTTCCACCCCAACGGGCTTTTTTCATGTGGGCTACACGCTCTACACAGTAAGGGTTTTGCATGGCATCTTTTTGAATACGTTCATAAAGCTCATCTTCCAAGTGGTCAGAATCTTTGTTTTTAAAATGTTTAACTAAGTTGTAGAGTTCAGCCCAATAGGTCTGTTCATTGGGCTTGAGTTCATAGGCTTTTTTCAGGTCGGCTCTTGCATAACGTAAACGCTCATAAAAAAGAGCATAATTCTTTTGACCCACGGTATTGGTAAGACCCAAACCTCTAGCCTCCCAAGCATAGTGATAGAAGTAGCGACCTCTTAAATAGTAGGCATAAGAGACATTGGGGTAGAGAGCAGGTAACTCTAGGTAATCTTCGGCTGTTATGTTCTCTGAAAGATGATAGAGTTGACTTAAAATTTCATTGCGTTCATTTTGGCTTATGGCATCAAGAAAAGCCCAAAGCTCTCTTTTGTCCTCTTTGGCTAAGAGTGAGTTCATAAAGTTAGTTTCAGAAGTTTTATGACTGTTTTTTTCTACATTTTGAGCTATGGTGAGGCTAGAAAATATCTCTTCGTTTAACCATATAAAATTAACTTGGCTATGCGTGTATTGTGTTTGAAACAGGGCATCAAAATTTTCTATTTTCTCCCCTCTGTTCTCCT
>JALSHP010000228.1 GCA_026982175.1 Campylobacteraceae bacterium | reverse complement strand
GCTCTATTTGATGAATATCGCCAATCACCAATGCTTTTTTTGCAAGAGCAAAAGATGCACCTGCCACTTCAGGTGCAACTTGACCAGCTTCATCTATAATCAGCAAATCAATTTCATTAATTAAATAATCATTTCCCTCACTACCATAAACCCAATGTGTCATATGTCCGGGCAAGGAATGCAATGTTGACACGATACATGGAGACAGCATCATCCTTCTTAGCCAACGAGGTCTCACAGAAGCGAGTCCTGTTTTTTTAGCTCCAGCCCAATCAGAATCATTTGGATTTTCTCTCTGAAGCTTTTTACACTCCAATAGCCAACGAGCTTCCCAATAATGCACTGTTACCTGAAACAATTCAAATCGTAAAGTTATATCAAGTTCTTGGTCTATATCGTTTATATTGTTTTTAGCTGATTTCTTAAAATCTTCAACTAATTTATCCCATGCACTCTGTACAGAAAGCCATTCATCATTTTGCTTTGAGTGTTGATTGCAGTTCTCTTTCTCAGAAGCAATCCATTGTTCTAGTAGTTCATCCTCCTTAGGGTCATTCTTGACAATAGCTTTACCTTCTTTAGAGAACTCATCCTCTATAAATATATCTCGCAACAACAGCAACTTTTGCTTTACGGGAGGAAGCCAGCGAAATAGTGTCAACCAAATGGATTCATGTGCAAGATAATTTCTCCATTGTTTTCTGTCTTCTTTTACACGCTTTAATCTCATCTCTTTTTTTGCTAATTTTTTAACTGATTCTTCAATAGAACACCCATACTTTTCTAAGCACTGCAATTTAGCTTCTTCCATCTTATTCCAATAAGAGCTCAACTGCTTCAATTTAGTACTATAATCTTTTATAGTCTTATGTAGCTCTTTTTTAACCGACTCAATGGTTTTAAATTTCTTATCTTCAAAAGCATTATTGGCTTTTTTTAAAAAGTTCATCTCCGCACGCTCTAAGTATTCTGAAGTCTCTAAGCTCTCATAAAATGACTTTGTTTGATACAAAGTGGAAACTTTTTTCTCTTTTAATTTTGCTGTAGAAGGAAAATACCCTCCATAACTTTTAATGTCTGGTAACCATCGACCACTAAAGCTGCCATCATTTTCTTCAAAGTCTTTACCAAAGGCAGCAATGATATTGGTGACTGCTTGGTTGTTAGTTGAGGCAGCAACAATCAAAGGAGGTTCTACTTCATCCAATGCAGCCTTAATCCACATAGAGGCAACTACAGACAAAACAAATGTTGTTTTACCTGTACCCGGTGGTCCATTGACAGCCAAAATCTCAGCATCATCCATCTGCATCACTTGTGTTAAAGCATCTCTCTGTTCCCTAGCAAGAGGAAACTTACTATTTGGGTGACCTAACCTACTAGAAAGGTCACTTGATGACGATAAACACGGAATATGATTTTTCACTTCTCCTAGTGCATAGTTTTTCAGTAAAGGTGCACTTATTTCTTTATCATTGAGCCAATCATACAAATTAAGAATACCCCTAGTGGCATTAACAACATCATCAACCTTTATTAAATAAGTCTTTTGCTTTTCATCAAGAAGATAATTTTCATCTATTTTTTTCTTATCTAGTATACTAAACAATTTTTGTGAAATTTTATAATAGGTTTCCCAATTAGTGAAACATTTTTCAGAATTTTCTTCATGTTTAGCCCATGCCAATGCTTCGTCCTTAGAAAACGAAATTGTTTCATTTAGAGTATGAAAGTCATCAAGTTCTGATACATTAAGCAAGGTAAACTTATCATCTGCTTGAGGATTTAGTAAGTCTCTAGGAACGGTAGGGTTTCCCGCAGGATAAAACCACCCCCTCCTGCTAATCCAAATTAGACATGTTATGGGGCTTATTACATCTGGCTGAATATCTGTGTGTAATTTGCCATGTTCATACTTGCTATGATAAACAATAGGTCGGACAATGATTTTAACCAGTTGAGTCTTATCATCTTCATCTTCAAATAGTTTTTTAACAGCACTAGGAGTATCAATTCTTCCAGCCTGAAAGCTTGACACATTGAGATGTAAATATTTTTTAAGGTCTTCTTTTTTCAAAGACCCTTTTCCACTCTCTGAATCAGCTAAAGAGTTACGCCAATAACGTAGCCAATTATTGGTCAATGAGGATGACTTAGACATTCTTTTCCTTTATATCTATTTCTTAGAGTGTTCACCCCTAATCCATCCCCCGACCCAAATCCAAACTCTCCTCATACTCTTGCTGATTACTGGCACCATACTTCTCATGAATCTCATCAAACCTCTTCTGTTGAGATGCTTCCATGGCTTCTCTCTCTTGCGGGGTATAGTTGTCTAAGCGAAGGGGTTTAGAGAGATTGCTTTGAGAGAATAGTTCATG
>JALSHP010000227.1 GCA_026982175.1 Campylobacteraceae bacterium | reverse complement strand
TTTCTCTTGTAACGCTTTTAAAGTAGCACTATTGCGTCCAAGCACTTCTATCTCGTAAGAACTTACTAAGCCCTCAATGAGTGCTTTTGCCATGTTTCCATTACCTATAAATGTTAATTTCACTTGTTGCCTTATTGTTTAAGTTATCGATACAAGTCGCCTAGATGTTTACAGCTTTGACTCTGTTCTCTTTGACACGCTTTTTCAAAATAGTATCGTGCTTTTTCACTCTCCTCTTGCTTTTCATAGTAGAGTCCTACACGATAACACATCGTTCCCCCTTTAGTAGAGGCATTACAGACACTTTTAGCCTCTTCTAACTCTTGTTCTGTTTTAATTTGATAGATATAAGTTCCTAAAACATTTTCAAGTTTATTACAACTGTGGTTGTCTCCCAAAAGGCATGCTTTACGGTAAAACTGTTTAGCCGAAACTGTATTTCCCTGTTTCTCTTTTAAGTGGGCTAAGTTATTACATCCAGAGGCTTCACCCATATCACAAGCATCCAGATATTTACTCATTGCTTCATTAATATTTCTTTTAAGGTATTTACCATGCTCATACATATATCCTAAGTTGTTACACCCTGCTCCAATCCCATTTTCACAAGCTTTTTTAAAATAATAATTTGCGTTGTAGTAATTACGTTTTGCACCCTCACCATTATAGTACATCGAACCTACATTGTAACACGCTTCTATTTCGTTGAGTTTACATGCTTTTTTATAGAGCCTTAATGCCGTCCAATTATTGATTTTTACCCCTTTACCATTGTCTATCATGTAGGCTAAATTATTACACCCTTGCCCACTCTCTAACTCACATGCCTTGGTATAATAGGTAACAGCATCATCATAATCAATCGAGACAATATCACTCCCATAGTGGTACATGTCTCCGAGTTCATTACATACTTCAGCATCTTCATACTCACAAGATTTTTTATAATATGTCAACGATTTAGACTCGGTTAATTTGGATATCTCATCAACTGAAGAGAGAGAAGCGATAATATCTTTTCCAAAAAGAATTCCCATAATCACTAAAACAAGTAACACCACTACTATTTTAAATTTTTTATCAAACATCATTTCCCTTTTTATTTGAACTAAAAGAGTATCTAATTTTCCATTTAAATTAAATTATATTTATATATTAACAAAAAAAAATAGGTTAAAAATATTTTTAATCTAAAAAAATTATAAATATTAAAATATTTAATTATTTTTTAAATATTATTTTTAATATATATTTTTTAAAAACAACTTCAAAATTCCTAAGTTATACTTTTCAGATGAAAAACAGAAAAATATTTAATATGACCTTACTTAGTTCACTTCTCTTGCTATCTGCTTGTTCAAACAAGCAAAATAGCCTTCCTGAAATTTCTGCAAAAAAACAGACTTCAGTCTATAATCTTATGGGCATTACCAAACAGACCAACAGAGCAATTCAAATAGATAACTATGCGTCTAATATTATAGCTCAACCAATTATGTCTCAAAAAGTAACGCCTCAAATTATTCCTACTCAAGATATTAGCTATATCTCCTATAAACAAAATGAACTCCCTGTTCAAGACATTAGCTATATCTCCTATAAAGAGGATGCTCTCTCTTCTAATTCTTTTGCACAAAAGAGATTAAATCTCATTGACAACATTGAGTCAGATGCCAAAAAATTTTTAGGTGTTCCCTATGTTTGGGGAGCTACTGGCCCTAGTAAATTTGACTGTTCAGGCTTTACACAATGGGTCTATAGAGATTCAGGCATTAACATTCCTCGAGTTTCACGTGACCAAGCACGGGTAGGGAAATTTGTGGAATATGACAATTTAGAACGTGGCGATATGGTCTTTTTCAATACCACCAAAAAGCGTACAGGAAAAGTAACCCATGTCGGAATCTATTTAGGCAATGGTGACTTTATTCATGCCAGTTCTGCAGGGAAATCAGTCGTTATCTACAACTTCAATGAAAAACCTTTTTATAAAAAACGATTTTTATGGGGACGCAGAGTACTAAAACCAGACCTATACTATGCATCAAATTAAACATTTTTAATTATATTTTGATATACTGATATTAAAAAAAACTTATTAAGCTTAAATACCAATTTTACGCTAGACAAAGGTTCCTGTGAATATCATCAAAACTATTTTAATCATAATTTTTCTTACTGCTTTAACCATTAAGCTTAAAGCAGTAACATTAACATCTACTGAGCAACTTAACCAAGTACATCAGAGTTTTCAAGAGCAACATCAAAATTATCAAAATTACGAACCAGACATTACCCTCTCTGAAATTATTTATGATGAGCAGAGTACAAAAGGCTTAATGTCTCTTATTATTAGCCAAGAAGAGAAAACTTTTAAAACAATTAACTATAAAAAGTTTATTCAAGATCTCTATAAGCGTAAAATCTACCGACCTATTTGGTTTAATCATGATGGAATCAAACAAGAAGCAGTCAATGAGCTCTTTGTTCAGATTGAATCTGATAATACGCTTGAAAGATTTGGTAAACTCAAAACCCTCTCCCAAAAGCTAAAAAAAGAGATTAAAAATATTAAAGAGCGTAACATGGGAAAAGAGCTTATGCTTGATTTAAAGCTAAGCTCCCTCTATCGTCGTTATATGGGACATCATCTCTATGGGTCAATTCAATGGAGAAACTTTAAAAGAAAAATAAAATATCAAAAAGCAGCTTGGGAGACATACAATCCTAACTATAACATAGCCGATATGCTACTGCATTATAAAATATCTGATATTGTTGCACGTACCACACCTAGTAGTTTTAAATATAATCAATTAAGTAATCATCTATCTCGCTTACGTAAAGTACAAGCAGCGGGAGGATGGAGAAAAATCCCTGCCTCTTCTCAACTTCGCTATGGTAAAGCGGGAAAACAGGTGAGTCGTCTTATTGCTCGACTTAGAAGTGAAGGGGACTACACCTGTCAAGGTAACAGTAACAAGTTTGGTCCTTGTCTTAAGAAAGCCATTAAACGCTTTCAAAAACGCCACCAAATTGGACAGACAGGGACAATCAATAATACAACACGTAGAAAACTTAACATCTCTGTAAATTGGAAAATCAAAAAACTTCTTCTAAACCTTGATAGAATCAAGAGAATGCCTGACCAAGCTGAAGATAGATACATCATGGTCAATATTCCAGACTATAGACTTTACTACAAAGAAAACGGCAGAAATGCTTTAACCATGGCAGTTATTGTAGGAGATAAAAAACATCATACTCCTATATTTTCCAATAAAGTTTCGTTTATTGTCCTCAACCCTTATTGGTTTATTCCAGATAGTATTGTTAAAAAAGAGATTATTCCTGGCTTACTTAAAGACCCTAACTACCTTGCCAATAGAGGCTATGAAGTACGTCGAAGCTACTCCTTAAAACGCCCTCCTATTAATACCTCTAAAATAGATTGGGCAAGAGTCTTACGTACAGGACAGACCAAAAAGTATAAATTTATGCAACCTCCTGGTCCACGTAATGCCTTAGGCAAAATTAAATTTAAATTTCCCAATAAATTTGCTGTCTATCTACATGACACCCCTAACCGTAAACTCTTTAAAAAATATCCAAGAGCATTTTCGCATGGCTGTGTTAGGATTGCGAACCCTAATGGACTCTTAGCCACCTTTGCCAAACATGAACGTTCGGTCAACTATAATCGTTCAAAACGTGTATTAAGAGGAAAAGTTAAAACACAATTAAACTTAGCGAACCCTGTTCCTGTCCATATCACCTACCTCACTGCACGTATAAAAAGTGATGGTTTAGTTCACTATTTACCAGATGTGTATGGTTATGATGCACTCCAGAGAAGAAGCATCGACTAATGGGGCTTTTTACCCTTTAGATATTGTCTTCTTCACCCTTTTAGACTATACTTTTCTTCTTTAAAACATAAGGAGAAGGTTCTGTCTAAATTAATCATGAAATATCTACTTACTATACTACTTTTAACACTATTCTCAACATCGATACTCTCTGCCTTACCTAGTGAGAGCAATACCACACAACAAGAGCATAATCAGACCCAAAAACTCTTCACAAAAACATTTAAAAGATCTCCCTCAAAACTATTAAAAACCATTCCACAAAAAAAGTTTCTAATCAACTTTTATCGTAAGAACAGCTATCTTCCTCTGTGGATTAAAGAAGATAAATTAGATAGCACAAAATATACCCAACTCTTTGAACATATTGAAGAAGATATTACCCTTGATAAACAGGGACCTATCTATAAGAACTATCAAATGTTAAAAAAATCGTTAGATAATAATCTCACCCAAGAGAAGCTACTACATACTGAAATTAAACTCTCTTCACTCTATTATAACTTTTTACTTCATACTATTTATGGTGAGATACAGTGGAAAAACTTTGGCTACAAACTCTCCTCTCTAAAGAAAAGAAAAATCAATGCCGCATGGATTAAACGTAAACCAAAATTTAATCTAAGTAAACTGATGAAGCGTCGCGATATTAATCAAACCATTAGCGACATTACACCCAAAAATTTTGGATATCAGGGGCTACTCCTATCATTAAAAAAACTTGAAGCCATTAAAGCCAAAGGGGGATGGGAAGAGCTACCCTACTTTAAACGACTCGCCATTGGAAGTGGTGGAGATATTGTCCTGAAATTACGTGAGCGACTCAAAGCATCAGATGACTATAGAGAGTGTAATGAGACCAACAATAGCCTAGTTGTCACACAAAAAACCACTCACGCTAAAGACCTTAATTTAAGCCGTGATGCTATTTTTGGTCACTGCTTAGATGATGCGGTTAAAATATTCCAAGCACGTCATGGACTTCATGTCGATGGCATTGTAGGAAGAGGAACACGAAAAGCACTCAATACCTCTCTTGATGAAAAAATTGCCAAGATACGTCTCAATATTGACAGAATCAAATGGCTACCTAGAGAGGAGAAAGCACGTTATCTTATTGTGAATATTCCTGAATTTATGCTACACTATATTGAAGCGGGAAAAACCAAACAGAATTTAGCCGTCATTACAGGAGATAAGAAGCACCCTACGCCTATTTTTTCAGAAAATATCTCTTATGTGGTCTTAAACCCCTACTGGAAAATACCTGAGGGAATTGTAAGAAGAGAGATGATACCTGCCATGATAAAAGACCCCAACTACTTAAAAAGACAGGGCATAGAAGCACACCGTACATGGTATGAAAACTCGCGTATTATGGATACCTCATCGCTCTACTTAGAGGAGTACCTCTATGGCAATAAAAAATTCCCCTACCGACTCATGCAACCACCTGGACCTAAAAATGCATTGGGAAAAATTAAATTTAAATTTCCAAACAGATTTTCGGTCTATCTGCATGATACCCCTACACGATACTTGTTTAATAGAACCGTTAGAGCCTTTTCTCATGGCTGTGTCAGACTTTCAAAACCTAGAAAACTGTTAGAGACCATTGCCACGTTTAACCCTGACATCAATATCACCAAAGCAAAAGAGATATTAAAAGGTAAACGTAAAAAACAACTCAACCTTAAAGAGAAACTGCCTATTTATATTGTCTATCTCACTGCGGGGATGAACAGTAGTGGTCGCATAGAGTTTAGAAATGATATTTACAACTACGATAAGTATCAAAAACGTCGTTTACGATAAGCGTTCTCCATACAGTTATAACGGAAAATAACCATACTGTAAAGCCTAACAAGATAAAATTATTCATTAAATTTTATTAGGCTTTACTCCGTGGACATATCTGCAAAAATTCTTGCCACCAAAGGCAAACTTCTCACCGAAATCTATTTTGAACTGCAAAAGCACTTTGAGTCCAAATATGGAGACAATGCACTTGTCTTTATGGAGATAGGAACATTTTTTGAGGTCTATGAGGTCAACAACGATGAGCTAAAAATTGGTAAAGCAAAAGAAGTGGCAGAACTTCTCAACATTCAACTCACCCGTAAAAACAAAAACATTCTTGAAAACTCGCTTAAAAACCCTCTCTTAGCAGGGGTGCCTGTTATCTCCATTGAACGCTATCTTGCACGACTTATTAGTACCCAAAAATATACCATTGTCATGGTCAAACAAAAAGGGGTCATGCCCAAAGTAGAACGCTATGTTGCCAATGTTATCTCCCCTGGTACCAATTTTGAGTACCAAACCCAATCAGTAGAGACCAATTTGGTCTCACTCACCATAGATGAAAATCAAGGGATATTTTCAGCAGGGTATGCCGCCATTGATGTCACCACAGGGAAAACCATTGTCAATGAAATGCACTCTAACCGTGAAGATAAGACCTATGCACTTGATGAACTTTTTAATCTGCTTCAAACCTATAACACGGCTGAAGTCATTGTCACCATTAAAAACAGTGCCATTGAGAAAGAGTGGCTACACGCCTACTTAGAACTGGGGCAATTTTCAAGCACCTACAATGATAAATCTTGTAAAATCATCTACCAAAATGAACTCTTTAAACGGGTCTACCAAATCAACTCCTTTCTCTCTGCCATAGAATATCTTGACCTAGAGCGTTACCCCTATACCACCGAAGCCTTAGCCATTCTTATTGAGTTTATTATTGAGCATGATGAAGCGATTATTGAGAAGATGAACCGTCCACACTTTTTAGGAGAGAGTCGCTACCTCTATTTAGGAAACAATGCCTTGGAGCAGTTGGGGATCATTAGCCGTAACCGTTCTGATGTGACACTACTTGAACTCATTGACAAAACCTCAACCGCCTTTGGAAAACGCCTTTTACGTGAACGACTACTCTCGCCTATTATCGACAAAGAGATTTTGGAAGCACGGTACGACTTAAGCGAAAAGTTGATGCACAATGCCACCCAATATGATACCCATCTCAAAAATATTTATGATTTAGAGCGTATTACACGGCGAATTAAACTCCAAAAGTTACATCCTGTAGAGCTTAGCTATATGATGATGTCACTCATCTCCATTGAGCAATTACTCAAAGATGTTACCCAAGACAGTGTAGAGGTAGAAGAACATCTTCTCAATGACCTTAGTGAGTTAAAAAGCTATTTAGAGCAGACCTTTAACCTCAATATCTGTGCTAAATTTCGTATTGACCAGATTAATGACAACATCTTTAAAAATGGTGTCTATCCTACCATTGATACCCTTTTAGAGAAACAGCACCATGAGATTGGTAAACTTGAAAAAGTATCTGAGCACATAGAAAAACTTTTTGAGCATGAAAAACAGATAAACAGCAGTAAAAATGGATACGCCGAGATTGGTTACTTAGAGAGTGAGGGCTACACCATAAACCTCACTAAGAACCGTTTTACCCTCATTGAAAAATCTTTAAAAGAGTCCTTTGTCACCATTGATGGGCAACACCACTTTTTTAAAGATTTTCACTATAAACATCTCAAAAATGCTGTTAAAATTAACGCCAAACTCTTTGAAGAGATAACCCTAAATTTTGAAAATAACCAAGTTAAGCTCATCTCTTTGGTCAAAGAGCGTTACCTCAAAACCCTCTTAACTTTAGAGAATCGCTTCTCGCATCTACTCGATGAACTCATTGGATTTGTTGCCAATATTGATGTGGCAATCTCCAATGCCAAATGCACCAAAAGTATGAACCTTAGCCGTCCCCTTCTGCAAGAACAATCTCATGCCTATGAGGCGATTGGACTGCGACACCCCATCATTGAAGCCAATGAACAGCGTGGGGTCTATGTTCCCAACGACATCTATTTAGGAGAGGGGATTGAGACAACACACAACCACATCATGCTCAATGCCTCCAATGGGGCGACCATCAATGGGGTACTCCTCTATGGTATCAACTCCTCTGGAAAATCTTCGCTTATGAAGAGTATTGGTCTCTCGGTCATCTTAGCCCAAGCTGGTTTTTTTGTGCCATGTAGCGAACTAAAATTAGGACTCTATGAGCAACTCTTCACCCGTATTGTCTCCCAAGATAACCTCTACAAAGGTCTCTCTACCTTTTCAGTTGAGATGATGGAGCTAAAAAACATCTTTAACCGTGCCACACAAAAGAGCCTCATTTTAGGTGATGAAATCTCTCAAGGAACTGAGACCGAATCGGGTCTTGCTATTGTAGCAGGGGCTATTTTAAAACTCTTAGAACTCAAATCGACCTTTATTTTTGCGACCCATCTACACCAACTGAAAAATATTGACGCATTACAAAATATTGAGACCTTAATCATGCTTCATCTAGGCGTAAGCTATGATGAGCAAAACGATACCCTTATCTATAACAGAGAACTCCAAATTGGCATGGGGTCATCTCTCTATGGATTGGAATTTGCTAAATCACTTCACATGGACAAAACATTTTTAAAAAATGCCTATGCCATTCGTGAGAACCTTTTGGGTAAAAGTTCAGAGCTTAAAAGCCTCACCCATAAAAAACGTAGTCGCTACAACAAAAACCTCTATGTCACTCAATGTGCATTATGTTCCCAACCCGTTGAAGATGTGCACCATATCGCCCAACAAAATCTAGCCAATGATGCAGGAATGATAGGTGCTATGGCAAAAAACCATAAATACAATCTTATTCCACTCTGTAAACACCATCATAAGTTGGTACATGAAGAGAAAATCTCCATTTCAGGCTTTCTCATGACTTCCAAAGGGCTTAAGCTCCATTATGAAGAGAAGTAAATCCATAGATTTACTTGACTTTAATTTTTAATTACCCTATCATACGAAAATATTTAAACTAAAAGGCTCATTGTGTCTCAAACTTGTCCTATCTCTTTCGCTCGGATTGATGCCCATTTTGTAAGAATTATTGCCGTAGAAGTAATTAGCCTCGCACTTCTTCTTATTTTTACTCAAAATATTATTTTTGCTCTCATATTACTATTTGATTTTACGATGCGTACACTCAATCTAAAAAAATTAAGCCCTTTAGCCCATGTGGCTCAAGCCCTTATTAAACAGTTTGAGATTAAACCTCTATTGTGTGATGAAGCACCCAAACGCTTTGCCCTCTATGTAGGCGTGACAATTATTGCACTCTTTACACTGCTCTATTTATTTAAACTCAATATCCTCGCCTCTGTTTTAGTGGCTATTTTACTTCTTTGTGCCTTTTTAGAAGCCACCTTTGACTACTGTGTAGGGTGTAAAGTCTACCATTTGCTTCAATATCTACAAAAAAAGAAGTAGCAGATGATAGGTATCTCAAGCAAAACCACTTATGCCCTAAGTGCCATCTATCAACTCTCACTACTCGATGTAGAAAGCCGTCTCAACATCAAAAGTTTAGCCCTAAAAGCGGATGCTCCTGAAAAGTTTTTAAGTCAAATACTCTTAGAGCTGAAAAAAGTCCATATTCTCAAAAGTACCAAAGGGGCGAATGGAGGGTACGCTTTAGCCAAATCATTAGAGGAGATTTCACTTAAAGACATTATCTCTACCCTAGAGACCAATGCCTTTGAGGAGTTGCCCCAAACCAACCACCCTGCCCTGCAACTTTTTTGGGAAGCTAAACAAGAAGCCCTCCTCTCGCTCTTTAGCACCTCATTAGCTGAACTAAAAATCCATCAAGAAAAAGCCAATCAAAGCTTTACCTATATGATATAACACAACAACCAAGGAGTTTCAATACCATGAAAGATTACAACTATTTCAACACCCTACTCGTTCAAAATGTAGGGACAAAAGTCCGTGCCATTGCACCTACCATCACCTCTTCTGCCGCTTTTGGCTATGAGGATGCCCAAGAGGCAGAGAGCATTTTTAAAGGAGAGGTAGCCAACCCTCTTTACGCAAGAGTAGGTAACCCAACCACGACCAAACTCGAAACCATTGTTGCTAAAATGGAAGGAGGTCTAGCCGCCGTGGCGACCTCTTCTGGCATGGGTGCTTTGGCAATGGTCATGACAGCTTATTTAAAAGCTGAAGATGAAGTGCTATGCATTGGTGGTTTCTTTGGAGGCACTTACACTTTGGTCAATGAGACCATGAAACGTTTTGGGGTACAAAGCTCATTTTGTGGCATTGAGGAGTATGAGCAGATAGAAGAGAGACTCAAAAGTGGTATCAATATGGTACTCATTGAGAGCGTAGGAAACCCAAGTCTTGAACTCCCTGACTTGCCTAAAATTATTGAGCTTTGTAATCAGTATGAGACCCTTTTAGTGGTTGACAATACCGTCACACCTCTCACGCTTAGACCGCTTGAAATGGGAGCAGACATTGTCATTCACTCAACAACAAAAGCGATGTCAGGACACTCTGCTGCACTAGGAGGCATTGCCGTCTTTAGAGCCATTAAAGAGAACGATAAACTCTACCATGAGAAGTATGCACATCTCCATCCTATTGTCAATAAAATGCAAAAAAAAGCGATGATAGCCATTGCCAAAAAACGTGCCATGAGAGACATGGGAATGTCTGCCAATGCCCATGGTTCATTTCTTACCATGTTAGGACTAGAAACCTTAGCCCTTAGACTTCAAAGGGTCAACGAATCCATTCCTATTTTAGTCAAAATATTAAATGAGAAGCTCCCCTCAAATATCACTGTATCGCACCCATCGCTAGAGACAAATAGATACCACCAACGTTTTAAATCAAACTTCAATGAAGCCTGTGGACCCATAATCACTTTAGAGTGTAACAACAAAGAGAGAGCCTTTGAATTACTCAATAATTTAAAACTCGTAACCCAAACAGCCAACATAGGAGATAACCGTACCTTAGCATTACATATGGCAAGTACTATCTATAGAGATTTCGATAAAGCAACACAAAAATATCTAGGAGTAAGCGATGGACTCATTCGTATTTCAGTAGGACTTGAAGACCCAAAAGTCATTGCAGAAGATTTTTTACAAGCTATATTATAGCTACCTATTTAGTACTCTAAACTTTTTTAGTTACACTTTCATTATCTACATAAAAAAGGATTTAACAATGACACGAAGAGATATGATTAAACTAAGTAGCATAGTAGCACTTTCAAGCGTAACAGCTTCAGCTTATGATGAGAAATTAGTTGTCAACAAAATAGAGATGAAGCCAAAAGACCCTAAAAACCTCACCAAAGGAGAACAGAAACATACCCCTCAAATCTCTGTTGGTGAAAAAGACAAAGCAGGTTACACATTAGTAGAAGTTACCGTAGGGCAAGGTGACATCATCCACCCAAGTACCGATGAACATTGGATTTATGAAATTAGCCTATTGGCTGACGGAAAAACCATCGACACGGTAAAACTTGAACCAACTATCTCAAGAGGTTATCTAGGAACGCGTGTAAAGCTCGATGGCGTTAAAGAGCTTTCTGCTATTGCAAAATGTAATCTACATGGTACTTGGACGAGTAGTCATGCATTAAAAATAGAGGCTAAAAAATAGGATTTACTTAATACTAGCAATCCTCTTTGAGGTCTCTGCCGACCTACGTATCTATCATAATGTAATTAGAAGTAAAAATCCCTCTCTAATACAAAAATCCAAACAACCAAAGAGGGATTTTGTTCATACTTCCTACCTCTATGTCGGCAGAGACCACATAGGCACTCTCTAGCTCTTTTATCTGTTTTTTTGTTTTACTTCGTCCACCCACCTCAAAAATATGTTTTTCATCTACCATAAAATCCCCACTTTTAGGGTAAGAGAGTTGATGTTCAAAAGAGAGTTGAGAGGCAAAAAATGTCTCTCTTATTGTGCCATTTTTAGGGGTACTACAAAAGATACTAAAAAGATTGGTATTATCAAGATAGAGCTTTTCAGGTTTGGAGATAATGCTAACACCATTAGATTTTGCCCCTAAAATTCTGATAAGCCCTCCTGCTTCTAAAATGGAAAGGTATTTGTAGAGTGTTTTTTGGTTCAACTCCACAGCCCCACAAAGTTTTGAGATGTTGATGTCAAAAGGTTCGCTTTGACAGAGCATTACCATCATCTTTTTTAATGCGTTAATTTTATCATACTCAATTTTATAAATGGCAGGTAAATCACTGCTTAAAACTTGTGTGGTTGCCATAAGTAATTTTTTCAAATAACTCTCTGCTCCATCTTTGTAAAATGGATAAGCTCCATGTTTAAGATACTCCTCAAAATAAGCCAAAGGTTTAATCTGTGAGAGTATCTCTATGGCAAGGGTGCTATGATTGTGAATTATCTCCTCTAAATTATAAGAAGGCAAGACTTTGCTACTCTCTAACTCCAAATACTCTCGAAATGATAAAACAGGCAATCTGTAGATAATGGCTCGACGACTCAAATCAGCTTTGGCATGGTCAATGGCAAGTGCATTTGAACCCGTAAAGATGACTTGCAGTCCCCAAAAACTATCATAGATAAGTTTTAAATCTATTTCAAACTCTTTAATCTTATGAATCTCATCAATAATCAAAACCTCCCCACCCACTTTTTGAAAAGCATCAGCAATCTCAAACAAGCCTTTTTCCACCACCAAAGGGTGGTCTGCCATGACATAAAGTGTTTTCTTCTTACTCTCCTCTTTGAGGTACTGTAAAAGTAAGGTTGTTTTACCTGCTCCTCTTGCCCCTATTATTCCAAGGAGTCGCTCTTTAAAATCTATTTTATTATAGAGAAATCGTTTGTAGAGTGGTAGGGCTTGTGACTTTATTTGGTTGGAGAGTATAAGAAGAGGTGTTATCATTTTGTAGCCTAATATTTAAATAAATATCTATTTTTTGTATTACAATACTAATTATAGTGAGTTTTTCTTTATTTTTTATTTTAGAACTACAAAAAGTCAATGCTTATTTAAATCACTGTTTTGAGTTCATTTAGACTGATATTTTTTGTAGTTTTTAAAACCAAGAATAGAACTAGCAGGTTATACCCTCAAGGGATACCTCGTCATCATGTTATTAACCGAGGAGTGAATCGTTCTACTGTTTTTACAGATGATGAAGACTATGAAAATATACAAGAGATGATAGGTATCAAATTAAATGATGAAGAGTTGGAGACATTAGAAGATGGATATACACAAATAGAGATAGCTAAATATTTGAGTCTCTCTCGTTCTTTGGTTTCTAAAATTGTGAGAGAGGGGATGGTGTAAAGTAGTTTTAAGTAGTTTTTTAACGTCTGACTCCTAGAGCAGAGCTAGAGCTAATTCTCCATAAGTATAGAAATAGCTTCAGCAATGAAAGCTACAGGAAACATGACAGGAATTGAAAAAACTGCTATTCCCCATAACCACTCTGTATTAAAAGTTTCAGTTTCAAAGTAAATTACATAAGCGAAAACAATAGTAAACGAAACAATATAGATGATAATAGGATGTGTAAATATCTTTTTCATGAATATACTTAAAGTAACTTATCCCCACTGTAACTTAGGCTCAACTCGTTTAACAGCACAATCCGTCAAATAGGAGTTAATCAAATTTTGATAAGGAATCCCCACTTTTTTTGCTAAAGTCTTAAAATAAACGATGGTATCGGTTTCGATGTTAATAGAAATCTGTTTTTTTTCTTTTTGTGCATAAGGATTTTTAATTGAATTGCTAAAATCGTACTCTTCTCTCATAATGTAAACTCCCTGTATTGTTTCTCTTCGTGTTTGGTTGATTTTCTAGCACTGATAATTCTAACATTTTGTTCATCATCTCGATAGCAATGAACTACGGTCAAAATCTTAGAGGTGCAACTGTATCCAAGCAAGATAAATCTATCTTCATCTTGGCTATGGTCAGGGTCAAAAATCAAACGAGCATTTTCATCATCAAAAACTGTTTGAGCCTCTTTAAATGAAATTTGATGTTTTATTAGATTTGATTGGGCTTTATTTTCATCCCAAGAAAATTTTATTTTATCCATAATTATATTATAATGATTTAATATTTTTTAGTCAAGTAAAAGTTAAGAGCTTTAAGCCTTTTTATAAACAAAACTTAAATTCAATACTTTTGCTCGTTCCCATCCGTCCTCGGTGGGAACACATACGAGAGCTAAAACTACCAAAATTTTTCTACCTCAATAAGCCCATCTATTCCTTCATCATCTCTAGCACTAGAGTACCTCCAATGAATAGCTTCATCAACATAGCCTCTCTTTACTGGATTATGATGAATATAATTTATCTTATTTATCATCATCCTCTCTGTTTGTATTAATTTTGGTTGATACCCCTCTTGCCATATTTGGTAGGTTCTATCTTTTTTATGAGCTTTTTTGTAAAATCGAAATTGCTTTAACAGTGTCTCTACACTCTCTTTTCTTGTAAAGATTGGTAGCCAATTGAGTATCGTACAAGTTACGAAATGTGGATGTGTTGGTTTTTGCTTTTCTGATTTTCATTTTTTATTCTTTCGTATAAGTCTCATGATATGTTTTACTCTTCTCTACTATTTTCAGAAGTAATTAATTTATCACAATACTTCTCTATCTCAAAATCCAATACTTTATCAAACTTTTCAAGATTCAAACATTCCTCTTTTACTTCATCTATATAAAATTTCAAAACTACTTTCATATAAAGAACTCCACTATCATTTAAATCAATACTCTTTTCAAGTTTAAAAATTTCTTTTTTATCATTGAGAATTGTCTTAATGGAATGGTTAATATTTTCATGGATAATTTCATTATCAAGCCGATTTTTATTCCAACCTTGAAAACTACTAACCATGTAACTCATGCCTAATAAAATGATAGCCATGATACTTGTTATTATAAGTTCTTTTCTTTTCATAGTTTTCTTTCCAGTAAAAGGGGACAAGCTAGATGAAATACTTAAATAACACTATGTCTTGCCCTCTATTGTTCAAATACATCTAACAATATAATAATAGCCTATCCAGCCGATAATCTAGGTGAAGCTGAAAGCTGAATTTGTAAAGAGTTTATCACTTTCAGAACGGTATCAAACCTAGGTTTGGCATTGGTTCTAAAAGCTTTATATAAACTCTCTCTACCCAATCCTGTATCTTTTGCTATCTGTGCCATTCCTTTGGCTTTAGCAATATGACCAATAGCTCGGATAAACTCATCATTATCTCCATCTTCAAGAACTTGTGAAAGATACTCAGCAATGGATTCATTACTATCTAAATACTCTGTAATATCAAATTTTATTAACTCATTTTTATTCATTGTCATACTCCTCTAGTAATTCAAAAGAACCTACCTCCCCCTCACCAAAGCCCCAACAATCCCACAACCTGACCCAACAAAGACAATGGTGTAACCTGTAGGTAAATCAAAATGGTAAGAGGCAATCATCGCTACTATAATAACAATAGAGCCTACAATCCACGCAAATCCTAAAGGGTTGAATTTACTTTGTAGTAGTGCTAAGTAAGCAGGAACGATGAGTAACACAAAAACGACTAAAACTCCTGCTAATTGAACTGATGATGTAACCGTTAGGGCTAGTAGTGTGAAGAATAGTATCTCTTTTAGTATGCCTGTTACTCTGTGGTAGAGGCTAAAAAATAGGGTGGCTACTATGGTATATAGTACAAAAGGTTCTGTTAAATCTCCAAGGGTGGTAAACAAAATATCGGTCGCTTGGAGTTTGTTAAAGAGTTCTGTTCCTTGGGTGGTATTTGAGAGGATTACAATAATTGCACTTGCTCCAAAAGCATAGAGCATTCCAATGAACGCTTCTATGTGTTTAACCCTATAAGTCGCAAAGGCAATGAGCAATGCTCCAAATAGGGCAAAGGCTAGAGTGAGTATGAAGGTGTAAGCCCCCTCAAAAAAGAGAAGACTCACAGCCACCCCAATCGCTGCGAACTGTCCTATGGCTAAGTCGGTAAAAATG
>JALSHP010000226.1 GCA_026982175.1 Campylobacteraceae bacterium | reverse complement strand
TCATTATACGCTTCAATAAACTCCTCTACTTTATGTTCATAAGAGGCTGTTCTAATAATTTTAGCCCCCATCTGTTTGGCATAAATCTCATACATCGCAAAGGTTACTTGACTCATTAGTACCTTATCATTAGGCATCAATAAAGCACGAGCCACAAACTCTAACACTTGGTCTGAACCAGCCCCAATAATAATGTTGTCACCTTGCACCTCAAACTTAGAAGCCAAAGCACTTTTAAGCTCATGCATCGAATCATCAGGATACAAAAAAGCTTTATGGGCATTTTGAGAAATAGCATCGGCAACTTTAGGGCTACACCCTTTTGGATTTTCATTGGAGGCTAGTTTCACCACATCTTTAGGCTTAATCCCAAACTCTCTCACCACCAATTCAATGGGCTTTCCTGCCTCATATATTTTAATCTCTTTTAACGCTTCATTAAATTTCATTCTCTACTCCCTTATATATCATCATTCTCTCTCACATACGACCCTAATATCTTAATCACATCACGATGTTTATTGATAATCTCAACAATATGGGCATCATCTTGATGTCCATTAAACTCAATAAAGAAGAGTGACTCTCCCTCTAAAATATGTGATTTAATCTTGGTTAAATTAACTTCATAACGCTCAAAGTCATTTAAAAAATTCACCAATGCCCCAGGGGTATTGGCAAGACGTACTAAAAGTGAGGTTTTATCATCTCCTGAGGGTAAATTGTCAAAATTACTCACAATAAAGAAACGTGTCTTATTATCAATACAATCTTCAATGTTTTCAAAGAGTATCGGTAAATTATACATCTTAGCAGCTACATCAGCACAAATGGCAGCTGCCCCCTCTTCATTCATGGCAATTTTGGCGGCTTTTGCCGTAGAATCTAAAAAAACATACTCTACATCATCCAAACCAGATGATTGTAAAAAAAGATGACATTGGTCAAATGCAATATCTTTAGAATAGATTTTTTTAATCTCACTAATCGAATTACACTTGGTCGCTAAAGTATGGTGAATACCCACAAATACTTCGGCAATAATTTTTAGATCATACTCTTTAAGAGAATTAATGGTCTCACTTACAATGCCGTTGGAAGAGTTTTCAATGGGTACAACCCCAAACTTTGCTGTCCCTTTTGCCACCTCTCTAAAAACTGAAGAGATAGAGTTCATAGGGAGATAAGCACTCATTGCACCAAACTTCATCTCTGCTGCTTGGTGTGTAAAGGTGGCTTCAGGTCCAAGATAGGCAATGGCTTCTGGGCGTTCCAAATTTCTTGCCACAGCAAACATCTCCAAAAAGAGTGCATCAATCGCTTTGTCCGTTAACTTACCCTTGTTTTGAGCTTTAAGACGATTTAAAATTGACTGCTCTCGCTCTGGTCGATAGATAGGTGCCCCTGTGGTATTTTTAAGCTCACCCACTTGATGAACATACTCCATACGTTTGTTGTATAGCTCTAACAGTTCATTATCTATACTGTCTATTTTGACGCGTAGTTCATCCAGTGTCATGCTTTTTCCTTTTCCGTAGGGTGCAATTCATTGCACCAAAATACACAAATTTATAAGGTGCAATAAATTGCACCCTACAGTTGCCAACTCGTATCACACGACTCTTCAAGCCGTACTTGGTCTTCAAATGTCTCACGCTCACGAATAAGATAATCTTTTCCATCCAATACAGCCACTTCAGCTGAACGTCCACGCGTGTTGTAGTTACTTGACATCGTAAATCCGTAAGCTCCTGCTGAATGAACCACTAAAATGTCATTGTGTTCCATAATTGGCAATGGCACATCTTTGCCCAAAAAATCCCCACTTTCACAAACAGGTCCGACAATGTCTGCCTTAGACTTTTCACCCTCTTTTTTGACAGCTTCAATTTTATGATAAGCATTATAAAGGCTTGGACGAAGCAAATCGTTCATCGCTCCATCCACAATAACAAAACGTTTGTCACCATTGATTTTTTCATACATCACTCGGGTTAAAAAGATACCTGAATTTGCCATCATGTAACGCCCAGGTTCAGACAAAATGGTCATATCAAGCCCTTTAATTTGGCTCAAAATCGCTTTGGCATAATCGGCAGGTTTAATGGTCACTTCATCATCATACACAACGCCAATACCACCACCAACATCAAAGAACTTAATCTCAATGTTAATTGCCGCTAAAGATCGTACTAAATCAGCCACAATCCCACACGCTTCAGTAATAGGTGCAAGTTCTGTAAGTTGAGAGCCAATGTGAAAATGAATTCCCACAGGGTTTAAGTGTTCAGATTTTTTAGCATAGATATACATACGCTTTGCCGAATCTAAACTCACCCCAAACTTGTTTTCATGCAGTCCAGTTGAGATGTAAGGATGCGTCTTAGGGTCAACA
>JALSHP010000225.1 GCA_026982175.1 Campylobacteraceae bacterium | reverse complement strand
ATACCTTGGTGAAGAGGGAATGAAATCGGGTATTAAACTCAAAATTGC
Source organism: Campylobacteraceae bacterium (assembly GCA_026982175.1). Taxonomy (GTDB): domain Bacteria; phylum Campylobacterota; class Campylobacteria; order Campylobacterales; family Sulfurovaceae; genus UBA1140. Next base: position 2,350 of record JALSHP010000225.1, on the reverse strand, counting down.
CTCTATGACACGTGCTGCAAACACCTCAAACATGGGAAAAGCCAAAGCAACAGCTAACTACCTCAACTCACAAATGGCAAAATTTGAAGCGATTGATTGTGGTTACGATGAAGCCCTACTTCTTGATGACCAAGGATATGTTGCCGAAGCCTCTGGAGCTTGTTTCTTTATGGTAAAAGATGGCGTAATTATCAGCCCACCAAACGACAACTCTTTGGCTTCTATTACCCAAAAAACAGTTATTGAAATGGCTCACGACATGGGCTACAAAGTAGAACGTCGTAAAATTACACGTGAAGAGGTTTACGTGGCAGACGAAGCTTTTTTAACAGGAACAGCCGCAGAGATTACCCCTGTAAGGGATGTTGATGCTCGTACCATTGGGAATGGTGCAAGAGGTGAGATTACTGAAAAAATTCAAACAGCTTATTTTGACATCGTTTTTGGTCGAAATGAAAAATATAAACATTATTTGACGTATATATAAGAACACATTTAAGGAACAAAGATGCCAGCAGACATGAACGACTATTTTAAGAAAAAACAACCCAATGGTGGAGGCAACAATAAAGCTCCTAACAACAGAGCAACCCCACAAGGTGGTGGTAATGGTGGAGGTGGATTTCAAGCACCCTCTTGGCTATTTACCATTCTTGCCATTGTCGCAGCAGTGATTTTCTTTAAACCTTTCACCATCATCAATTCTGGTGAAGTAGGTATTAAAGTAAAAACAGGTAAATTTGACGAGACCCCACTAAGAGCAGGTCTTCACTTTTACATTCCTGTTGTTCAAAACATCATCACCGTAAACACAAGAATGCGACAAGTTATCTACTCTAACCAATCTAACACACTTATGGGTGACGATTATAAATCACGTACCACTTTAGGCTCAAACAACCTAGAAGGTGGTGTCAAACAGAGCCGTGCCATCCCTGTCCTTGATAAACGGGGTTTAACCGTTAACATAGACTTAGCCGTACAATACCAACTCAATGCCGACACAGCTCCTAAAACCATTGAACAATGGGGAGCTGCTTGGGAAGAAAAAATCATCAACTCCAAAGTACGTGAAGTGGTGCGTGATGTCATTGGTCAATACACAGCAGAAAAACTTCCAGAGATGCGAAATGAAATTGCCACAGCCATTCAGACCAAAGTAACACAAAAAATAGATGCCCTCGATGGACACCCTGTAAAATTAGCCTCTGTTGAGCTTAGAAACATTGTTTTACCTGCTAAGATTAGAGAAAAAATCGAGCAACTTCAAGCTGAAAAACAAAATGTTAACATTGCAGAGCAACAAAAAGAGAGAGCCAAACAAGAAGCACAGAAAAATGCAGAAGTTGCCCGTGGTGAAGCTGAAAGAAACAGAATTGTGGCACAAGGTCAAGCTGATAAAATTCGTATTGAAGCTGAAGAACAAGCCAAAGCAAATAAACTTATTTCAAATTCATTAACACCTGAACTACTTCAGTTAGAGCAGATTAAAACCCAAGCTAAATTTAACGAAGCACTTAAAGTCAACAAAGATGCTAAAATTTTCTTAACCCCTGGTGGTGCTGTTCCTAACATTTGGGTCGATACCAAAGGTCAAACACAAAGAGCTGTTTCAGCACAACAATAATTTTTTAATTAACCTTAACGGTGCATTAAAATGATACCCTACCAACCGTAGGGTGCAATTCATTGCACCAACATTTCCACACGGAGACCCACATGCAACTAAATTGGCAAAAAAACCCCCTTATCCCTGCAATTGCTCAAGATTACGAGACAAATGAAGTTCTTATGTTAGCCTACATGAACGAAGAGGCGTACAACTTAACACTTAGCACAGGCTATGCACACTACTTTTCAAGAAGCAAACAACGCATTTGGAAAAAAGGCGAAAGCTCAAACCATACCCAAGAGATAAAAGATATGTTACTCGATTGTGATGCTGATACTCTAGTGCTTAAAATAAAGCAAAACGGTGTTGCCTGTCACACAGGCACTAAAAGTTGCTTTTTTACTTCTGTAAGCCAAAACAAAAAAATCCTTGAAAAAGAGGTCGATACCGATGCCATGTATGGTGTGGTAGATAGCCTTTATCATACTATATTAGAGCGTAAAAATTCTAAAGAGGCTAAAAAGTCTTGGACAAAAAAACTGCTCAATGACAAAGAGCTAATGCTTAGTAAAATCCGTGAAGAGGCAAATGAAGTTTGTGTGGCGATAGATGAGGAGTCTAATGAACAAGTCATTTATGAATCGGCTGATTTGCTCTATCATACTTTAGTAGGCTTAGGCTACCGTGACATCTCACCTGACCGAGTCAAACAAGAGTTGGCACGGCGTTTTGGGATGT
>JALSHP010000224.1 GCA_026982175.1 Campylobacteraceae bacterium | reverse complement strand
TTTATGATTTTCCTTTAACACAAGTAGATGGAGCAGTAGAACTTAAGGCTTCGCTCAATGGTGAGCAGATAAAAGCCAATATTGGCTCTGAAAAAATAGCCTTTGAAGCCTTTGCCATTGAGGAGCTAGAGATAGATGCGAATTATCAAAAAGAGCTACTTACACTTAATACTTTAGATTTGAAAACCACAGGCTTTGAAGATAAAAAGTTAAATCAGCATATCTATTTAAAGAAAAAAGGGATTATTCATTTAGGGGAAAAACGTGATGTTTATCTGGAAATACATCCTAATATCTTAGTCAAAGCCACAGGCGACAAAGAGAAGTTGGATGCCATTGTTCAAGTGGAGAACTTAGCATTGGGGCATCCTGATTATGGTGATGTTATTTTGAGTTGTGACATTGATTACCAACAAGAGGGGCAGAAGAAAACAATTTCAGGTGGGCTGTTTATGGATAAACTAAACTTGCACTATGAGTCTAAATTTTTAGACCCTTCACAAGACAATGATGTGATAGTTCTCTCTAATCGTGATAAAAATAAAAAACAGCAACGCGATACATTTTTAGAAGATACGGCGATTGACCTTAATATTTATGCGAGTGATGCACATTATAAAACCAGAGATATTGATTTGAGCTTTTTGGTGGATTTAAAGGCGAAAAAAGTGTTTGGGAAACCTTTGGGAATGCTTGGAAAAATAAAAGAGATTAATGGACGTGTGGAACAAGCACCTAAGCTCTTTACTGTCGTAGATTCTAATGTTGTCTTTAAAGGGGGGAAGGAGATTAATCCCCTACTTGATATTGCCGTAGAGTATGAACTGCCTGATGTTTTAATTACCATTTATATTCATGGTAACGCTAAACGTCCTAAAATTACCTTTAGTTCTGAGCCACCACTTCCTAAAAAAGATATTTTGTCTTATCTTTTGTTGGGGGTTTCTACCGCAGCACTTGGAGAGGGAAAAGGCTCATTGGGTAGAGAAGCTGAACTTTTTGTTATGAATCAAGCAGCACGAGATTTAGCTTATGAGATGGAGTTAGACCGAGTGTTTATTAAAGATGATGGTACAGGTGAGGGTTATGCCATTCAAGTGGGAAAAAAGATTAACGACAAAACCATGGCGATTATTGAAAATTCAAAAGAGGGGAACTCTTTTATTTTGGAGTATGAAGTGAATAAAAACATTAAAGTGGAGGTAGGACAGCACCAAAAAACAGTGCCGTCTCAAAGTATTGATATCTATTTTAGAAAAAGATTTAAATAGTTTTAATAAACAAAGAGAAGAATATAAACCCAAATACCTGTAAAAGCTGTCATGAAAATACCAATAAAGGTAATTTGTCCAGATTTTTTATGGCTAAGAGAAGCTGTTCCAGGGAGTGTTCCTGCTTTAATGGCTTTTCTCGCTGAGAAAATGGTCTTAATCCAAATAATGAGTGATATAACAGCAATGGCAATGTGAAAAAGTAGTACGTAAAGGGCATAGTTATGTGCCGTGTTACTCCCCTCCATAAACTTCTCAAACCCACCACCTGCACGAACACCATACTCAAAGTAACCTACCACAATTACCGAGATGATAAAGATGATAGATTGGCTAAGTGCATGGAGTTTATAGTTTTTCACTTTGGCTAAAGCAATAGCCCCCAATGCTAAAAGTGGTAAAAGTGCTACCATAATCATGACAAAATCCATAAAAAAAGGAGCGCGTGTTCCTAGAAATCCTGTTTCAAACATATAATCCATTATGTATCCTTTAAGAGTTAATAGCAGAAATATAGCATAATGGACTTATAAACGCTTTGTTAAGAGGGAATACGTAGACGTTGACCAACAAATATTTCATCTGGGTTTTGAATAATCTCGGGATTTGCTTCAAATATTTTTGGATAAGCATCATAGTTCCCATAGGCTCTCTTGGCAATTTTTGAGAGGGTATCACCTGATTGGACCACAATGATTCTCATTTCACGCTCACGAAAATGAATCTCTTTTCTGATAGATTTATTATAGGTAGATGAGGAATTATCGCTTGAAGTAGTAAGTGCTTGTAAGTGGGAACTTAATTCTACTAAAGAACTATTTTGAACATCATTACTTTGCTTATTGCTTAGAATAATTTTATTGTAATGATTGGTTTTTTCTAAAGATTCATGTTTAAAACTTTTATGCTCTACCTCTTTCAGTTGTGTTTCTAAAGATTTTTCTGATTTTTTTTGCATCTGTAGCATAACCGTTTGGACAATCAATGCTATATCAGCTTGATTGATTGAAGCAGTGAGAGGCTTTTCCTCTTGGAGTTGAATACTTTGTGGTAAATGCTCCTCTTTGATGATGAGTTTCTCTTTTACTTTAGGGGGAGTAGTAGAAGAGACGCTCTCTTTAGTAATAACTGGATTAAAATAT
>JALSHP010000223.1 GCA_026982175.1 Campylobacteraceae bacterium | reverse complement strand
ACTATTACCTTTTAAACAATTACCGCTTAATCAAAAAGAGAATACTCTTCTTTAATCTTAGGTAACATGCTTCTGTCTAAGGCATAGACAAAGGCATAGTTAAAATAGGCATTTTTCAAAATATCTCGGGCTTCATCAATATCTAAGTACCAGTTTGGTCTATCAACCCCATCTACTTTGGTTTTAGGAGGAGTAAGTACAATGGTTTTAACCCATGCCCCATTGTAACGGACATACTCACGTGCTTTGTAGATGTCTTGTAAATTGTCGGTAAAAATCGCCACTTTGTCACTCTTACTAGGTACCATAACATTTAAAAAGCCATCAATAAAGACAGGTACAAAGTGCTTGGTATATTTAACTCGGTCTAAATCATACGGCAAATGATGCAAGTCACAAAACTCAACCACACGCTGTAAGATGTCCACATGAAAAGGAACAATGTCTTTCTCTTGATAGATGTAGCTGTTGATTTTAAACGTCGTTTTAAAAAGCGTATCGGTGATAATCTCACAACTTGCCTCTTTGTTTAAAATGCTTACATCTGGCTTGATGGTCTTCATAAGCTTCTCATCTGTTCCTATGAACATCTTAGCCTCAGAGTTTAAAATCTTCTCAAACATCTTACGCCAATCATTAGGGAGTACTTCAATGTTAGACTTTTTAGTGACAATCATACGCATAAAAGAGAGTTCATGTTCACTAAACAGATAAAAACTTGCTTCTCTTGAAATCAACACATATCTTATGAGTTTAAAAGATGCATTTTCAATCTCTTTGACTTGAATCCAAGCTACTTCTGCATCGGTAATCTTAATAGAACTGTCAGAAAAAACAATTGCATACGCACCATTTTCAATGGCTGTGGCTATCTCCTCGGCATCATTGGAGATAAACAAGTCCCCCTGCTCCACTTTAGAGGGGTAAACCGTTACCGAATTAATAGCTGTTACTGTGGGTTCAGAGATTATCTCTCCCCCTGTTAAATTTAATAAATCTTCTATTTTCATTTTTGTCAAGCCCTAACCTATTGGTGTTCCATTAGTTTTTGGTTGCTCTGGACGAACCATACACAAACCATTTTCATCTTTAGCTGCTAAAAGCATTCCTTGACTTATCATGCCCATAAGTTTTGCAGGTTTTAAATTGGCAACCACACAAACTTGGGTATTTAGCATCTCTTCAGCACTATACCACTCTTTAATTCCTGCTACTACTTGTCGTGGTTCATCTTCGCCTAAATCAACTTGTAATAAAAGAAGTTTTTTACTTTTTGGTACTTCTTCTGCTTTGACAACTGTTCCCACTTTAAGAGAAGTCGCAAAAAACTGGTCAATGCCAATGAGTGCCACCCCTTCAGCTTGGGCTTTTTCTTTGCCCTCTTTTTGAGCTTTCTTTTTGGCTTCTGCTTCTTCTTGTTCTTTTTTTAAAGCTTCTAAACGTGCATCAACTAAGAGTTCTTCTTCAATTCTTGGAAAAAGTGGTTCTCGCTTTTGGGTAACAAATGCTTCTAAAATAGCCCCGTTTCGAATGATGTTTTTAAAACTTTCTGGCGTAATCTCAAATCCTAATGCTTCACAAACGGTTGCAGTAGTTTGAGGCATCACAGCATGAAGCATGAGCGAAACTTTGGCTAAAATGGTCGCGATGAGTCCATTAAGTGCCATGGTCTCTTCTGTTTTCCCCTCTTTTATCATCGTCCATGGTTGATACTTGTCAATGGCACGATTCGCTACAGTTAGTGGTCGCCAAAGTTCTTCTAAGAAACGGTGAAGTTGTAGTTCAAAAAACATCGGTTCTAGCTTATCGAGAGAAGTTTGCATCTCATCAAGTTCAGCTTGATAATATTTAGAAACCAAATCACACTCAACACGTCCTTCAAAATACTTTCCACTCATTCCAATTAAACGATTAAGTAAGTTTCCAAGGTCATTTCCAAGGTCGGAGTTTATTCGGTCAATTAAGGCTCTTTGAGAGAAGTCACCATCGCCCCCAAAAGGTACTTCACGAAGCATAAAGTAACGGAAATTCTCTAAACCATACGCATCTGCTACCTCTTTAGGATTTACCACATTGCCTTTAGATTTAGACATTTTTTCGCCATTTCGTGTCCACCAACCGTGTGCCCCAATGTGTTTTGGTAAAGGCATATCAAGGCTCATTAAAAAGGCAGGCCAATAGATAGCATGAAAACGCAAAATGTCTTTACCAATTAGATGCACCCGTGCAGGGTACTTGTCCATATTGGCTTCATCTGTTCCATAGCCAAGTGCAGTAAGATAGTTCATAAGGGCATCCAACCAAACATACATAACGTGTTTTGGGTCATTGAAATCATTTGGTAATTTAACCCCCCAATCAAACGAAGTTCTAGTAATAGAGAGGTCATTAAGCCCACCCTCAACAAAACGAATCACTTCATTTCTTTTACTCTTTGGCAAGATGCAATCAGGATTGTTTTCATACCACGCCAAAAGTTTATCTTCATAAGCAGAGAGCTTAAAAAAGTAACTCTCCTCTTCAACAATGGAGGTACTTTTGCCACAATCTGGACAGAACTCATCATCTACGAGTTGCGTCTCTGGGAAAAAGGTCTCACAAGAGATACAGTAGTGACCAGAATAGGTATCTTTATAGATGTCACCTTTTTCATGCATTTTTGTAAATGCTTTTTGAACGCCTAGTTTATGTGCTTCATCGGTTGTTCGTATGAATTTATCATAAGAGATGTCAAAATCATCCCAAAGGTCTTTAAAGGTTTTTGAAATTTTATCAGCATAAGCTTGGGTATCTTCACCACGCTTCTTTGCAGCCTCTTCAATCTTTTGACCGTGTTCATCGGTTCCTGTAAGGAAAAAAGTATCTTCACCAATAAGTCGTGAATATCGAGCCAAGGTATCGGCAATAATAGTAGTATAAGCGTGACCAATATGAGCCACATCATTAACGTAATAAATAGGGGTAGTAATATATGATTTTTTACAAGACATTTGTAGTAGTTTCCTTAAACAGATGAGTTTATTTCTCGCATTTTACCTAAATTCTTCTTCTATCATAATAATTAGTGCATCTTTTAGCTTTAATCGCTATGATACGAAATATATTAATGAGGAATTTAAAACATGGCACAAACAATTTATCAACTCAAAGAAGACCAACTACGCTCAAAAATTATGCTCTTTGATTTAGACGGCACACTTATTGACTCTACTGAAGCAATTTTAGAGAGTTTTGCAAAAGCCTATGCAAAATGTGGAGGCGATGTTCCTGCTGATGAGAACATCAAAAAGCTTATTGGTTTACCACTAGAACTCATGTTTGTAAAATTAGGAGTAGATGAAGCAAACGCAATGGCGTATGTAACAGCTTATAAAGAGCATTACCGAACCATTCACACGCAAAAGACAACCCTACTTCCCAATGTACAAGAGGCAATCACCATAGCACACAAATGTGCAAGACTCGGTGTGGTTACAACAAAAACAAGTAAATATTCGCGTGAACTACTTGAACATTTTGACCTCATGAAATACTTCGATGTATTGATAGGAAGTGAAGATGTCACCCACTTCAAACCACACCCTGAACCTATTCTCAAAGCCCTAGATTTATTAGGCTACTCTTATGGTACAGTTACTTATATGATTGGTGATACCATTTCAGACATACTAGCCGCCCAAGAGGCTGACATTGCGAGTATTGGCGTGTTGTGTGGCTATGGAGATGCCGATGAGCTAGAAGAAGATGCCGATTTTGTCACCAATGATGTCATGGGTGCAGTTAAAATTGTTGGGGATATTTAGCTTAAGATGAGTGTCGTTAAACTAAACTACACTCAAAAAACACTACCATACATCCATGAAAAATAAGAAAAAAATCCTAATAACCAACGATGATGGCTTCGACTCCCCTGCTCTTTTAGCACTTATAGAGGCTTTAAAACCTCTAGCTGACATTATCACCGTTGCTCCTACTTTAGAAAAATCTGCTTGTGGACATTCACTTACTCTCACTAAACCTTTACGTTTTGTAGAACTTAAAAAAAACTTCTATAAGCTAGATGATGGAACACCTACAGATTGTGTTTTTTTGGCATTACATAAACTCTACCCTAAAGATGCCCAGCCTGACCTAGTGATTTCGGGCATTAATATTGGGGCGAATATGGGTGAGGACATTACCTACTCTGGCACGGCATCTGGAGCGATGGAGGCTGTACTTCAAGGCGTTCCTGCCATTGCCATTTCACAAGACTTTTCTGATGATATGCGTGAAAAAGAGGGCTTTGATTATGCCTTGGCAAAAGAGAGTATCGCCATGCTTGTGCAAAAAATCTTTAATGGCTCTTTTCCCCTAAATCCTAGAAAATTTTTAAATGTCAACATTCCAGCTGTTACACCCAAAGCATCACAAGGATTTAAAGTGACTAAGACAGGTAGCCGTGTCTATTCTAACGATGCAGATGCTCACATTAACCCAAGAGGGCAAGAGTATTTTTGGATAGGCTTGGTGAACCATGAATGGCGAGAAAGTGAGGGGCAAATGACAGATGTTAAAGCTGTTAAAAGTGGCTATGTTTCCATAACACCCATTCATTTAGATATGACATCCCATAAGGATTTAGAGGACTTAGAAAAATGGATTTAAGATTTCAACGATGCGAACTACTTTTTGGCAAAGAAGATTTCGCCAAAATTCAAAAAGCTAAGATACTCATTTTAGGTGTAGGTGGTGTTGGCTCTTACGCACTTGACTGTTTGTATCGTTCAGGAGTTTCAGACATTACCATTTTGGACTATGATGTTTATGATGAGACCAACCAAAACCGACAAATTGGTTCTGAAGCTGTAGGGGAATACAAAGTAGAAGCCCTTAAAAAACTCTACCCTTGCATTAAGACCATTAATCAACAGATGGACATGGCATGGGTGGCTGAGTTTGATTTTGAGCCTTATGATTTGGTACTTGACTGTGCTGACACCACCAAAGTGAAGATTGAAGTGGCTAAAAAATGTTACAAAAAGCTCATTATGTCTTTTGGTTCAGCGAAACGTTATGATGCCTCTAAGATTGAAGTCGCTTCCATTTGGAAAAGTCATGGGGATGCTTTGGGACGAAAAATAAGAAATGAGTTGAAAAAAGCGAAGTTTGATAGAAATTTTACGGTGGTCTTCTCACCTGAAGAAGATAAATGTAAAGAGAAAGGTTCATGTGTGGCTGTCACAGGAGCAACGGGATTAACCGTTTGCTCTGAAACCATTAAGAGAATTTTAAAAAGCTAAATAATATTGAATAATGTTAAAATTTATAGCTAATGGTATTAAATGCTACTCTTCTGTTTACGCGAACTTGTGGTCTAACTTTTCTTTCAAGGCTTGAAAGGTGTGCCATAGCAGTTCTATGACCTGCTTTGGCTGCTAACTTAAACCAATATCTTGCCAGTTGTGTTTGCTTTCTTACCCCTTTACCCTCTGCAAAACTAAGCCCCATATAGAATTTTGCCTCTACATGGTTTTTTCTTGCAGCTTTATGAAAGTAGCTAAAAGCAAGTTGTTCATTTTTTCTTACACCATCACCCTTAAGATACATCATCCCTAAATCAAATTGAGCCTGTACATTCCCCTGTGCCACTGCTCTCTTAGCAAAGATAACTTTTTGAGAAGTTACTGTTGGCTTAACTACGTGTTGAACATTCACACGTTTTGCAAAATTATTTTCTGATGCTCTTGTAAACCAAGTTAAAGCCAATGCTTCATTTTTCTCAACACCATCTCCTGTAGCGTACATTAATCCTAAATCATATTGTGCTTGTGCATTTCCTTGTAATGCTGCTCTTTTAGCATAAAAATATTTTTGTGACGCTTGTGTTTTAATGGTAGGGTTATTCGCCATAGTATTTGTAAAAGGATTTGCTGTAAGTGTTAGAGTTGAAGCCAATGTTAATAATAAAATAGTTTTTTTCATTTTTAGTTCCTTAATGTTTTGTTAAAATTATTATATAACTATTTATGTTATTAATTACTTAATTAATTAAAAAATAATAAAAAAAAATATTAATATTATTTTTTAATATTATGGATATAAGAGTAACTTATTATAATACGATAAAAATAGAAATAAAAAAGGCTCTATAGATGAAAGAGAACTTATTTGAAATGGGTAGTAATTTTTCTGATGCTTGGTCATCGGACAACAAAAAAGAAGCTAAAGAAGAAATAGCACAAGAGATAAAAGAGCCACAAGAGCATCTTTTACATTTTTCAAAAGAGAAACGACGTGGCAAAGTCGTTACCATTGTGAAGCCATTTTATTTAGAAAAACAAGCATTACAAACACTCTTAAAACTACTTAAGAAAAAACTTGGCACAGGTGGCACACTCAAAGAGAATACTTTAGAATTTCAAGGAGAAGTCAAAGAGAATCTCAAAGTCCAATTGAAAAAATTGGACTATAAACTTAAATAGGTTAAGAATAGACCTCAACATGTTTTTTATTGGGGCGAGTATTAATATACTCCATTAAAGAGATTCCCTCATGGTTTAAAGCAGCTTTTACTAAATCTTTTTGAAATTGAGACATTTCTTCATGTGCAAAAAATTCATCAAGTGGCATCCAAAGAGCAAACGCTATCTCATGCGTATCTATGACGTTAATCTCTTCACTCAATGCTTCTAATTGAAAAACGATGTACATATTGGATTTGTTAAAGGTAAAAGGGTGAGAGTTTAAAAGTGAGACCATTTTAATGAGTTTGGCTTTAATCCCTGTCTCTTCCCAAACTTCTCTAATTACTCCCTCTTCTAAGCTTTGTGTTGGTTCTAACATTCCCCCAGGGAGTTTGTAGATAGAGTTTGAAGTGTGTATTCGGTCACGTACCATGAGCAGTTCATTGTTTTGGTTAATGACCACAGCCCCTACCCCAATGGTATGAGTTGGAGCGACAGGAATGTAAGCATCTTTGGTCACTTGAAAAGTAAGCGTTGTTCTTTTGGCTTCACAGTTATGAAACTCAAATCCTAAAGCCAGTGCCACAGCAATATGTTCATATTGTTTGGTCGTTAAATCTAACCATAAAAGGGCTATGTTTTCTTTTTGAGATTGTATAAGTAAAATTTGAAGAGAATTTTTAAAAGTAGAAACAGAAGCATCAATACTCTCTGTTTCTATAATAAGACCATTATAGAGGTCTTTTTTTGTTCTTAACATCTTAATATTTTAGCATAAAGAGTAATCCTGCTACCCACAAGATGAGTGGAGAGAGAATTATAAATACTATTTTGATATTTTTCCATGACTTAGCTGCAATGAGTGTTAAAACAAGCAAGGCAATAACCGATGGAATAACCCAATTAGGCAATGGCATTGGTGCTCCAGCTGCATAAGAGTGCAGTCCAGAGAGGTAATAGTTTACCCCAAAGTATGTCATGATAACCGTTGAGTAACCCCATAATGATGCCACGTTAAAGGCAAATGGATTTTTAAACTGTGGAATGAACCGTAAGTGTAAAATGGTTGCATATACTAAAATGGTAACAGCAGCCCATGTCTCCTTGGCATCCCAACCCCAGTAACGACCCCAAGATTCGTTTGCCCAAATTCCCCCAAGGAAGTTACCAATGGTTAAGAGGAAAAGCCCCACAATAAGACTCATTTCAGCAATGTTCGTAAGCTCTTTAATAGAACGGTCAATATTTTCATTTTCACCACGTTTCATGATAAATAAGATAAGCACTAAAAGTGACAACATAGAACCAAGCCCTAAGAAACCATCACCAGCGATAATCGTTGCCACGTGAATCATAAGCCAGTAAGATTTAAGTACAGGTACTAAGTTGGTAATCTCTGGGTTAATAAAGTTCATGTGTGCAACACCCATGGTGATACCTGCTAAAAGCCCTGTTGCCCCCAAAGTAAATGGTGATTTTCTTGCAAAAATAAGCCCTGCTACCATGGTTGCTCCTGCAATGAAGACAATGGATTCATAAGCATTTGACCAAGGGGCATGACCTCCAATGTACCAACGCATCGCCATTGAACCTAGATGAATGGCAAACCCAATAATCATCAATACCCATGAGATGCTCATGATGTATTTTAAACTACGATTTGGTTTAACAATATTGACAAACGCAGCAATGAGTAAAACAAGTCCTACCAAAAGGTAGAGTGGTACTAACTTTGAAAGCAGTCCTAGTTTGTTGTATTTAATCTCAACATCAATAACGTCAGATGATGGCATGACTTCAGAACCAAACTTCTTTTGATACATATTGATAAGATTAATCGCTTTGTCAAACTGAACCGTTTCACCAGTTTGTTGAATTTTTTCTGCTCCTTGGAAAAGATAAATGGTCATCATTCGTACCATTTCAGCTATCTCTTTTGGAAACTTCTCAATGGCATCTTGTGGGTTCATCCATTTGTTCGCTTCAGAGTGAGGTTCTGGATACATTTGAAGTAATGAACCTGTATAAATCATGTATGCAACATTGAGACGTTCATCTACTTTTACCAACTCTTTGTCATAAAGATTTTTATCTAAAGGCTTTTTACGAATAGAGACATCCATCTGATTTTTTAATTTATACTCACCCTCTTGGGTAAAGAAATCATAAAACTTAGCATATTTAGCACCCTCTGGCATTCCCAACTCTTTGGCAATGCGTGTGTGGTCAACTTTAATCATTGGAATAAATTGATACTTTTTAGGCTCAACTGTCATTCCCAATAACATCGCCGTTGGCTCAACACCATAAATGGTACTCTTTCCTGCTAGTTTAGCAATAATTTCATGTGCCAAGGTGTCCACAGGCTTCATTCGTCCACGAGAGTCTTGTAAAATAAGTCGTCCAAACTTCTCCACACTCTCTTGACTATAAGCATTTATCATCTTGGTTATATTCGCATCAAGCGTCGGTAATTTAGCTGCTTGTAATGGTGTTGAAAAGTTCAAAGCAAAGAGCGTTACCAGTATGGCACTTGCCCCTTGTAGTTTTCTAGCCCCTTTGAGTAACTTTTGGAAACGTCCATTTTTGTCAATGAGGTTCCAAAGCATTCCTAATGTTAATAAAATATAACCAATGTAAGTCGGCCAAGTTCCTGGGTCATGGTTTACAGACAATACTGTTCCTTTTTCATCTTGGTCATACGAAGACTGAAACAGTCGATAGTTACGGTGGTCAAGTACATGGTTCATATAGATTTTATAAGGCATTCCATCAATTCCTTCTGAATGATCAATAAGCTCAACATCTGAAGAGTAAGACGAAGGACTCATGGAACCAGGGTAACGCTCTAATTCAAAGTCAATCAACTTAATAGAAAAAGGAACAGGAATTTTTCTAGCACCCAAATACATGGCAATCTTTACGCCACCAACGGTGACTCTTTGAATTTCTGAAACATCTCCAGCATAAGAGAACAAATCCACTTTGGATTTTTCACCATTGACATCAATCATAAATGTCGCAATCTCTGGTTTTCCATTTTTAGTTTTTAAAGACTTGCTCACAAATTTCATAACTGATTTTTCATGTGCATTTTTAAGAACAACAGAGTTTCCTGAAAATTGATAAAGCTTCTTCTTAGTAAAAGGATTAAACCCTTTTTTAAGCTCATCTTCTTCACGGGTTAACATAGAGAGTGTTTTAATAGGAAAGTCATTTTCTATTTCAAATGTACCATCTGCTTTAGATCGGATATTTAAAATGGGTTTCGTAGGGCTTTCAATGGTTTCATTGAACGTTAACATAAAGCTTCCAGCATCATGAACTGTTCCATCCATCAAAAAGACAGGTTGTCCTTTTCCTCCAGAAGCAACCATAAGCTCTAAAACTTTTTTACCATTAACTGCATCGGGTACTAAACTCTGCTCTCCTGCTGGTAAATAACGTACTAAGTCAAAAGAAACTTTTTTACCATCAATATCCCAACTTTTTTTCAAATGGTTTTTTGTCATAGAAGAGAAGAGAATATCTTGCTCATAATCTATAGCATCTTGACCCTCTCCTACATGGATTTTTAAAACTTTTTTAGATGAAATCATACTTGAAGCAATATGCCCTTCACGAATGTGCATGACACCTTCATAACCAACATAACGCGTAATTGCTGCCCCAATGGCAATGACTAAAAATGCTGTATGAAAAATAAAAACAGAAGGTTTTGATTTGTAGCTTTTATACTTTGACATATTATAAAGCATTAGTAAAATAAAATAAAGTAAGAAAACTTCAAACCAACGTGAATTGTAAATAAGTGCTTGAGCTGTTTGGGTACCATAATCGTTTTCAATAAACGTAGCACCTCCCACAATTGCCCCAAACAAGAAAAGAACCAACACGGTCATTTTCATTGAAAAGATTTTGTTTAACATAAGTTGTTGTCCTTATTAAGTAAGTAGTAGATTTATTGTAGCCAAAGTTTATGTAGTAAATGTTAGTTTATGGAAAAGTGTTAACATTTTCTTAAAAAAACATCTAATTTAACATATTATACTACTCTTGATGTCCACAGAAGTAATTGAAGCGTTTGGTATAAAGTTTAAGATGTTCAGCATAATCTTTATCTTTAGAAACACCTTTTTTATAAAGCTCCATCTTATGACTGTATAAGCGACAAAGTGCTTCATGTGTTTTATGAACCTGTTTATCTTTCTCCTCTAGTTCAGCATCTGAACAGAAGATACTTGCTTGTTTTTTAAAAGATTCAAGTGTTGTTTTGGTAATCTCTTCAGTACTTTCACGCTGTACCTTTTTCTCAAATAAAATACAAACTTTAGGCCCTTGTGTAAACAGATGGCAAAGTTGTTTGTCTTCCTCTCGTACCTTTTGTTCTTTCTCCTCTAAGTTTTCTTGTGAACAAAAGATGTAAGCACGTTTTTTATAAGACTCTAAAGTGATATAAGCCAAAGCATCAATTCTCATATTTTCTTGATATTTTAAAATTTTATTTTTAAATATCTTACAAAGACGTTCATCTTCAAGAAAAATATTTTTTTCAACATTAATCACCTCTTTAAGCTCCTCTTTTTTAGAGGTAATTTTTTCAGGTGATTTTGCAGAACAGTAGATGGTGGCTCTCTTTTTATAAGACGCTAAGGTCATATGTGCCAATTCATCATTTCGCATATCTTTTTGATAATCAATCGCTTTTTGAGTGAAAAATTTACAATATTTTTCTCTCTCAGCTTTATAAGTTACTTTCGCTTTTGCTTCACTGTTAAAAAAGTCCGCAAAAAGAGTTGAGTTAAAAGTAATAAATAGTAAGAGGAGTAGTTTTATTGTTAATCGTTTCATTTAATGATTCCTTTTGGTCTAACAAAAATTTTAAGCGATAATAGCACTTTAATCTTAAATGAAATATAAGCTCATTTTTTAATCTAATATATAAAAACAATAAGTGTTAAACTTTTCTCTTTTACGTTACTATTTGAGATTCATCATTTTTATTTATAATAAACAAAAGGAAAATCAAATAATATTCACATTATAATAATAATGCATTGAAATTTCAAAACAAGGAGAAGATGATGAAGAAAAACTTATTAATTTCATTGGTAGCAATGTTTACCATGATATTTATGATGACTACTTCTGTAACTGCTTATGACAAGAACCCACCGTTCTCAATGTCTAAGCTAAAGAAAGTTGGTGAAAACTATGAACCAACAAACAAATACAACATTTTTGTAAACTACGAGCTAGGTATGCACTGTGTTGGATTTTCTATGGATTACTGTTGTGTAATTCCACCATACAACTCAATTCAAGCTCAAGCTATTAAGACAGGAGCAGGGGGAAAAGCACCTGTACTCTTATCACCAGAAGATAATGTTAAACTTTACTACTATACAAGAGATAACTCTTATAGTGAAGGTAACAAAATGAAATACTGGACAGTAGCTAAAGATGTTGATGGTGATGGTCACTTTGATTCAGCTGGAGATAACGTTGCAAACTATGTTTGGACGCACCTATTTATCTACAAAGATTTAGAGGGTACTATTCCAAAGGGTGCAGAGGACAAAGACAGACTTAGAATTGGACGACAAGTTCCAGTTAGAATTGACTGTGGACCTTCAGGTATGCCAGTTTCTGGTGCTTACTTAGAGTATGCTGGTAAACATGGTGGTAACATTGTTATGACAGATACACTTGTACCTGCTGTTAAAAATGTTAAATTAGTTCTTACTGCTTCTCACCTTTGGGATGCACTTGGTCTTCCATTAACTGCGTTTAACGATAGCACAAGAAAAGGGACAATCCGTTCAGTAACTGAAAAAGATTTCCAACCTTTCCAATACTCTACCGTAGAACTTCATGACAACACAGGTAAACAGATGAAAAATGCTAAAGGTCAAGTTATCTCTTACTTTGGTACAAACCCTGTAGATATTCCTAACTGTCATGCTTGTCACTCAAGAGATGGTAAAGCAGCTCAAATGGCAAGAGACGAAGGTCTTAAGTTATCTGATAAAGAGTATGCTTACTGGAAAACTTATGCTGATGAGAGTGAATACATGGCAAGACTTGCAGAGTCTTCAATTAACATTCTTGGACTTCACGATGCACACCACGGAACAACATTCCTAAGTGATTACAAAGACAACGCTTCTTCAGGTAGACTTGGTAAAACTGGTTTAGTAAACTGTACTGACTGTCATGGTGACAACGTTTCTGGTAACCTTCAAGAGCCAAGACCAACAGCGACAGGATACAAAACCGTTAAAGCTAAACCTTTATCTGAAGCAATTCACGGATTCCACCTTGCGATGGTTCCTATGCCTGATGGAGCTGGTAGAGCTCAATCTTGTCAATCTTGTCACCCTACGCACTTCCAAAATCCTAACATGAATGACGAAACAAATCCGTTCCGTGTTACTGATAGATATGGTGAAGGTCGTTTCTCTAAAGGTGATATTAGAAAATCTGGTGGAGGTTGTTACGTAAGACGTGATGCTCACTCTAATCCAAATGCTAAACCACCATTCTTCTTAAACGAATATGGTAAATGGCAATATAAAAATGTTTCTATGAAAGATGAGCATGGAAAAGATTCTGAAATGAGAGGACTTTACTGTACAAACTGTCACACAAAAGTAGCTCAAGCATTCCAAAATTCTGATAACATTACTCACGACAGTACACAAGCTGGTACAACTTTAAGAAATAAATCACTTAAAGAGATGATTGCTGGAATTGCTGGTGGAGATGCGAAGAAATTTGCTGCCATGGCTGACCCTAAAGCAACAGGCGACAATGATGTTCTTGATTACTACATCAACCACAAATCAGCTGTATTGGTTAAAAATATTGGTAAAGATGGTAAGTTAGACCTTAAACCATGGAATCACGCAACAGGTGGAGATGTTCCTTATGCTGCTGCTTCTGGTGGTAATGACTGGTGGTTAGCTGCGGCTGAGCCTCACTGTGCTGACTGTCACGCTGCTCCATTTGTAGAGAGTGAAACTGGTGGTAAATACTTCCCAATTGATTTACCAAACAAGTATTCACTGTACAGATACTCTAAAGCTCACGGAGACATTGCATGTCAATCATGTCACGAGTCTACACATGGTCTTTACTCTACAAGATATGATGGTCCTGAAAAAACTGTTGATGTTACAACACATGAACAAGCACTTCAGTTCTCACCAGATGGTAAATATGCTGGTCCTGTAACTTGTGCTGCATGTCACACAGTTAACAAAGAGGGTGTACCTGCTCAACTTAAAGGTACTGAATATGAACATGATTACTGGGCATCAGTTACACTTGCTCACTTCATGAGAGGTGGAGATACTAAACTTTCTGTGAAAGCATTGGTTAAAAAGTATCCATATGCTAAGTCTACAAAAGTCGTAACTGACAGTTGGAACTAAGCACTCTTTATACTTCTTCCCTTTGGGGAGGAGTATACCTTTTGTTAAAAATTTTTAACTAAATTTTCACTAAAGGGTATAAATTTTATGAGAAAAAAACTACTAACACTCACCACTCTCACACTTTTAACAACACAAATTCAAGCTGAATATGTCGTGACTTACTTTGATAAAGGTCAAGTTAAAGCACAAACAAATTACATAGATGGTTCACGTACCAATTTAAGACCAGGCATTAAAGATGGTTTAGAAAAAGTTTATTATCAGTCTGGACAACTTGCCAATGAAGTACACTACACCAAAGGCAAACGGAATGGCAAAATGACTTGGTATGACCGTGAAGGAAACATTCTCTCTACTTGCTATTTTAAAATGGGTAAATATGATGGCGTAGAAGAGACTTATCATCTTAACAAAAAGATTAAAAAACGTGTCACCTATGTTAATGATTTAAAAGAAGGTTACCAAAAAGAGTACTTTGACAATGGTCAATTGGCACTAGAAGTTAACTATGTTCATAACAAAAGAGAAGGCGAACAAAAAGAGTACACCAAAGAGGGAAAACTCTACACCAAAGTAACCTACAAAAACAACTACAAAGAGGGCTACCAAGAGTGGTATGACGAAAAAGGGAAAGTAACTAAAAAGATTTTTTATAAGATGGACAGACCCATTAAGCTCATGAAACAAGTTCAAAAAGTTGAAGATGTTCATATCTATGATGAATTGCGTGTCCTAAACTTCTCACCAAACAGAGAGGTAAAAGATGAAAAGTAAATTATTATTACTCCTATTAATTTTAATAACAAACTATGCTTTAGCAACTGAAAAAACTCAAAAAATCTATTATGGAAAGATTTTATCTATTCAAGATGCCATGGGCTACAAATACCTCAAGGTCAAAGAAGATGACAAAGAGCTTTGGGTCGCCATTGCCAATGCTCCTGTCAAAGTTGGGGATAAAATTGGTTATGACAAACAGACCATCATGAAAGATTTTAAGAGTAAATCACTCAATAAATCTTTTAAAGAGATTATCTTCGCTTCTGATGTCTATTTACCTGAAAAAAATGCCACTCCTGTAAAAGATTTAAAAGATATTTTAGGAATTAATACTTCTAAAACAGAGCAAAAACAGACAAAAAAAGAAGCATCTAAACCAAACAAATCTTTTGAGAAAAAAGCGTTTTATACCGTTGAAGAGATTTTTATGTGGAAAGATTTCTTAAAAGACCAAAACATCTCCGTAAAAGGAAAAGTTGCAAAAATCTCAAAACAGATTATGAAACTCGATTGGGTACATATTCAAGATGGAACAGGGAGTAAAGAGAAAAATAATGAAGATATAGTCTTTACTACCAAAGAGATAAAATTTAAATCAGGTGACAGCGTCATCGCCAAAGGAAAGCTAATCATTGACAAAGACTTTGGTTATGGCTACTTCTACAAAGTCATTATCCAAGAGAGTTCATTTAGTAAAAATTAAACTCTTTTTCTTAAAAATACCCCAGACTCAACATGATGGGTATGGGGGAATTGGTCAAAAATAGCACTCTCATCAATCTCATGCGTTTTACTCAACTCCACCAAATCTCTTGCCAATGTTTCAGGGTTACATGAAACATAAATAATATTGTCTATATTTTGAATAAGCTTAGTCGTGTCTACATCAAGCCCTGCACGTGGAGGATCAACCAATACACATGAGAAGTCATAAGCATCCAAATCTATCTCTTCGAGCCGTCTAAACGCTCGTTCTTTGTTTAAAGCTTGGGTCATCTCCTCTGAAGAGAGACGAATAAATTCAATATTACTTACATTATTTAATGCACAATTCTCTTTAGCAGCATAGATAGAACGTTTAGAAATTTCTGTGGCTAAAACTTTGTTAAAATATTTAGAAAGAGGCAAGGTAAAATTCCCTAAACCACAATAGCTCTCTAAAAAATCCCCTTGACCTTCTACTTTTTTAGCCTGTTTAATTGCCCACTCTATCATGTGAACATTGACAGTAGGATTAGGTTGTGTAAAGCCATTTTCATAATATCTATAAACATAATCTTGCCCATCTATAAAAAGTTTTTCTGTTACAAACTCATCAGATA